>NZ_JAUSTY010000021.1 GCF_030813115.1 Bacillus horti
TGGCAGAAGTAAACTAAAGAAATTAGCATTGTAGGTAATTACGCAAGCCAAAGAAAGAAGAACATCGGAAAGCCGTATGAGGGAAAACTTCACGTGAGTCTGTCTAACAATTATTAAACAAATTCTGTTTTTAGGCATGAAAATGGATGATCTCTGTCGAAGCTCTGTATCTAAGGAGATGAGCAAATATGCCATTTATCGAAGGTGAAGATAGATATCAAATTCATTTATTGCCAAATACATTGGACGAATATGTAGAAGAAGAAAATCCTGTTCGAGTTATCGATGCTTACGTCGATAGCTTGATCTTGGAAGAATTGGGGTTTCAGATCTACTCAGGCTCTAAAGCGGGGCAAAAACCTTACCGACGGGAAGAGCTTCTCAAACTCTATCTTTACTGTTATATGAACGGTATCCGTTCCTCTCGCAAAATGGAAACCGAAACAAAAAGAAATATTGAATTGATGTGGCTCATTGGTAAGCTTCAACCGGACCACGGTACTTTATCTGCTTTCATGAAGAATAACCAGCCAGCCATAAAAAAGCTGTTTAAAGAATTCACGTTACTATTAAAAGGGTTCGGGTTCATCAATGGTCAACTTGTCGCCATTGACGGCACAAAAATAAAAGCAAACAACGCCAAGAAGAAACATTATAACGAAAATATTATCAACAAGAAACTAGAGCATATCGATGAAAAAATCGATGCCTATCTGCATGACTTTTTAATGGAGGACAATCGTCAAAAAAAGCAGGAAATCACTGAAAAGCTAGAGATCTATCAAGAGAGAGTCCACGAACTGGAGATCATGAAACAAAAACTCAAGGAAACAGGTAAACACCAGCTCTGTGTTACCGACCCAGATGCCAAATCAATGAAAAACAACGGGAAGCATGAAGTTTGTTTTAATGTTCAAACTGCCGTAGACAGCAAGTATAAATTGATTGTGGACTGCGATACGGTCAATGATGTCAACGATCAGGGGCAGTTGTCCAATATGGCAAAGAAAACAAAGCAAGTTTTCCGTAATCAAAAAATCAAAATTCTAGCCGATACCGGCTATTATAATTACCTTGAGATTATCGATGTAGTCGACAAAAGCACGGAGCTCTTAATTAAGCCGCAAAGGGGAAAGCAAAGCAAAGTGGCAAGCGGATTTGATAAAGAAAACTTTGAATATGATGCCATGAGCGATACATATATTTGCCCATTGGGTTATAAATTACCTTTCAAATGGAAGGGAAAACAAGATGGAAAAGAGTACAGGCGGTACACATGTGAAGCCTTTGATATCTGTGGGCAAAAGGATCTCTGCACATCTGCCAAAGGCGGAAGGTCGGTAACCAGACTTAAAGATGAAGAACTGATCGAACAAATTGCCGAAAATACACGTAGCCAAAGTCATATTTATAAGCAAAGAGGGTCAATCGTTGAGCACCCTTTCGGAACCATAAAGCGTCACTGGGGCTATACACACTTTTTAACACGAGGGCTGGCATCAGTAGGCACTGAGACCAACCTAATTTGTCTTGCCTACAATCTCAAGAGAATAATAAAAATAAAGGGAGTGAATGAGCTCATACGTCTCTTCAGAGACTCAGCTCGTTCGAAATCTAATATGCATGACGTTTATTTGAGAAAAATTGCATAAACCCACGTTTTAAAGCTGCTCAGCATTCAGTTGTTAGACAGTCTGACGTACGGTTTGATGAGGAGGAGCTGGAATGAGTAAAGGCGACCTCACGGTCGCCAAGAAAATTTCAGTTCTTTACTCTACCACCTAATCTAGTAGTACGAGCTTTGCTTGGGCAATACACTTGGCTTTATTTGTTCTTTTCTATAATCATATGTATCTTTTTCAATATTTAACGTTTCCCTTCCGATAACGACAGTATCGCTGCTTATCCATTCAACATAAGGAGAGTAGTCATAATAGTTATAGTAGATAGTTTTACTTTTTCCCGTGTTTATGTTTAAAACTTCTGCTCTAGCTGATTTCCTAGAATTTAAATGATAGGTTGTTATTTCGTGTAAGCCATCAGGAGAAGGAACACTTTGATTTATAACGCCTTCTGGAAGATACTCTAAGTTGTTGTAGAGATTATAATAGTGGAAAGATGTAAATAATAAGCAACTTAGCAAGATGAACGAGCATTTAAATGGAAAGCCAATGTTTCTTTTAAATGTATATATGGTAATTTTAATAAGAAATAGTAGGAATACAATAACTGTTATAACTAAGAATACTGCTCCTAAAATCACTAGAATTGAAAATAATGTATTGTTCATGAAAGTAATCCTCCATAAAATGCTAGGGCGAGCTTTTATTCTTTTACATAATACCAGATTTTTATAATAAACAATATCTTTCGATTGTGCACTAACAAAAAACTATTAAAACAAAAAATCTCTTGATTAATCAAGAGATTTTAATGAAAGTTTGTTTATTACAATCAATTATTGTCAGGTAGACTTACTGTAGAATGATTAAAGCCGCTTAGCCTTCAAGAAAATCCGGGTAAATAACTGTATCATAAACTTCTCCAGTTTCTTCGTCCACAAGATCAAATGTCACTTTATTGTTTTCAGGGCTGACACCGTCAAAGACTTGGTACATCATCGCTGACATTCCTAATCCAAGTACAGCAAATCCGTCAAAACTATTTTCATAAGCCTCTTTTTCAACGGTTAGTGTAAATTCAGTGAATGAACTGTTGTGATCAATTTCTTTAACAGACTGGAATGTACTAGGTACTTCCGCAATGCTTGCTGCTATATCGACTTGCATTTGTTTCATGATCTCCTGATGCTGAGCTTTTGGTATGGTATATGTAAGCGAGCCATTATCATTTAAAGTAATATCAGTAGCGCCATCTTCTTCAGCGTCAGCCATAATTAAATCCATGTCCTGCCCTTCAAAAAAGAAAGCAGGCAAGGTAATTTCTACATTAAATAACCCTTTATCTACTTCAATCGATTCTTCTTCAGTTGATTCATTAGCCACTTCATCTAGTGCTTCAGCAGACTCTTCTCCCTCTATAGCTTCCCCTTCGCTATTGTCAGTAATCCCTTGTGGTTCAGTACTAGATTCTTCATTGTTACCGCAGGCTACTAATACGCAACCCATTAGAAAAATAAAAGCAAATGTTAGTAAGGACTTTTTCATTCATTTTCCTCCATATTCTCTGTTATATTAAATATTTATACATTGACTTCTGACTACTTTTTACGATTATTTTTTTGTTTCTGCTTACTTACACCCTCTACAGCTTTTACTTCCTTTGAAGCATTACGCATCTTAATGAAATGATACGCGATCCCTCCAAGCAAAATGACAAGGATCAGGGGATTGCTTAAAGAGAAGCCTGCTGTCGATTCACCACCAACTAATGGAAAGACGAACAGTAATAATAAGATGTAGGAAAGGAGGAACAGGTTATCTCTATGCGCTTTTTTCGGGTTGGCCTTTTTTTCCTCACCAATTTTACTCTCTTTAAAAAGACTAATGATGTAAAGGATAATTCCACCAAATAATAGGATTAGCATAATCCAATTGACGACCTGGGGTGACAGACCAAATAAGGCTTCCATAAATGAAAATTGATCATTAACGATCAATATAGTTAGAACAGCACACATAATGAGGATTGATCTACTCATTTTTTCACCTCCTGAAGGCTTCAAGCTAAATTTTGCATACTGGTTAATCTTAACACAAAAAGGGATCAAAGTAATTGATGAGTTTATTAAAGCTATGAGCGTAATTTATAAAAATTTATAAGCGATAAGGATTAGGAAAATGTCGCTGTTTATTGTCATAATCTATCATTTATAGCCAATATATGAGCTTATATTTGGTTCTTATTGACTACACACAGTTCTAGTTAACCCTACGAAAATTGTGAATAGTAGCTTAATTAATTCATCTGACTTACCGTTAAGAGAGCTAGCCGCAAAAACATTTACTAAAAGGAGATGAGCTGAGAGTGAAAAAAATGTTGATAGGATTGGTTGCAGGGCTGTTAATTGGAAGTGTTGGGACGGCTGCAGCGAATAATACAGCGGTACAAGCTATTTTTAGTAGCTTTACGTTACAGGTTGAAGGCGTTGAATTACCGATAGAGCCTTTGGTCCATGAGGGTTCTACATATTTACCAGTAAGACAGGTGGCGGGGATGCTAGGCTTTGATGTATCCTATACGTCTGCTACAAGAACAATTGGCTTAGCTAGAAATGATCAAAGTATTAATGCTGCTGCTGAGGAAGTAAGGGGAGCCGTTGAAACATTGACAGGAGAAGAAATTATTAACCTGGTCAGAACGCTTTATCCTGATTTATTTCAAGAAGGAAATGTTGTTATTGATGAAAATGGATTATTACAGATTGGTGATGTAAAAATTCAGCTTGAAGCGGACGAGAATGGAGAGTACAGTATAGATCCACTTTTAGAGTCAGGCGTTCTTTCTAACCAAGAGTGAATCATGATTAAGATATTACTATTGCATGCCTCCCTTTAGGGAGGATTTTTGTTCAGAAATCGTTCAGCAGAGCTTGTTACAATTTTCTATAAAAATAAGGAGGATATGGAATGTGCCGCTGGACGATAGCTTGCTTTTTAAAACTAGTGGGTTGGATTGTAGGGTTAACGGGTTCTGGTTCAGCTTTAACAGCCATTTTTCTGTTTAGACATGGAGGTGGGGCAGTCTATCATTATTTTGCAAATCAGCCTTCTATTTTCTATAGCTACGCTATTATCTTCTTAGTAGGTGGAATGATGACAGGTACTCTATTAATTTGTATAGGTGCTCTAGTACAAGGTCATTCTCAGACCAGTGCTCTCCTATATAGTTTAGATTCAGAATTTGATATTGAATCGAAGCTTGATTTTATTACTCATAGAGAGTCTTGAAGGAGAGGAGTAAGAATACTCATACAATGAAAGAATATTCATACAATGAAGGCATATTTACCTTTTCATATCCTTCCATGTAAAATCTATCGATAGAGTTCCTACATATTCTTGTTGAGTAGATGAATTCATATTTTTAGTTGCTAACTCTGGCTTGCGAAAGCAAACTAGCTCTTGATAGTAGCCGAACATACGACATATGTTTGGCCTTACTGTATGAATGCCACACCGATCATGATCTAAATCATAAAATATACACGTCCCATAAAAACGTTGCTGGTTCTCTAATTGTGAGCGTAACTTTAGTGGCATGGATTTAATCTTCTTTTTAATTCTTCTTAGCTCGCTTTCGGTGACCGGAACAGGTCCGCAGCACAATCCTTTACAACCCTTACAAGGTAATTCTTCCATAGTATCTTCTCCTAATCTGTTCATAATAAAAAAAGCCTCGCATGGAAGCGAGGCTTTAAATCACAAGAATTGGTATGATGTATTGTTTATGTTATGACTAGAAATGACTAGTAGCAATATATAGTAGTTAACAAGCAGTATCATACATTCTGTAACAAAAATGCATTTGGGGCAATCAGTTATTTCATTTGCCAACAGAAATTTTACTTACTTATTACATATTATAACATACTTTCGGACAGAGAATTAATAGCATCCTATAATAATTAAGATATTTATAGATATGCTGAATAGTAGCTTTATGGTGTTTCTTGGTCATCCTTCATATTAAGAGGAATCTATTAGATGGCTTCTTGTTTGCGTTTCCTCCTAAGCTCATATCTTTTCTTTGCCTGCTCGTGCTGCTTTATTTCCTCTTCTGTTTCAGGAATAACCTGTGGGACTGCTGTTGGCTTACCTTCTTCGTCCAAAGCAATCATGGTTAGATACGCTCTAGAAGTAACTCTCTTTTCACCTGTTAATAGATTCTCAGCTTCTACCTTAATATATATTTCCATAGAGGTGCGATGTGTCCAGGTCACATAGGCTTCTAAATTGATTGCCTCACCCGTTTTAATGGGTGCTAGGAAATCAAAGGAATCACTAGAAACGGTAACGACCGGCTTACGGCAATGCCTCATAGCGGCAATGCAGGCAATTTTATCGACATAGGCCATGACCTTTCCGCCAAATACGGTATGATGATGATTGGTGTCTGGAGGAAAAATAAGATCTGTTAAAAGAGTCCTAGATTCATGTACGGGCTTTGCTTTAAGAGTCATGTTCATCCTCCATTGTCTAACTAGGATTTCTGTTGAAGTAGCTGCTGTCGAACAGCTTGTGTTGCTACAACCATATTTTTCAAGGATGGAATGGTTTCATCTACTCCTCTAGTTTTTAGCCCACAATCAGGGTTGATCCAGAATTGTGAAGGGTTTAAGACGTCCAATGCTCGTTGAATCATTTTGGACATTTCATCTACTTCAGGAATACGGGGGCTGTGGATGTCATAGACTCCTAGACCAATTCCTTTGTCATAGATATTTTGTTCAAAGGCAGCGATAAGCTCTCCATGGCTTCGAGACGTTTCAATAGAGATAACATCGGCATCAAGCTCACTAATCACATGAATGAAATCATGGAATTCACAATAGCACATATGGGTATGAATTTGCGTGCTGTCTGCCACGGAGGAAGTGGTTAAGCGAAACGCTGTAACAGCCCAGCTCAGATACTCATTCCAATCTGCCTTCTTCAAAGGCAATCCTTCACGCAAGGCGGGTTCATCCACCTGGATCATGTTAATTCCTGCATCCTCAAGTGCTTTTACTTCCTGCTGCAAGGCAAGGGCAATTTGGTAGGCAACCTGCTTTCTTGAAATATCGTCGCGAATAAATGACCAATTCAGGATGGTGACAGGTCCCGTTAGCATTCCTTTAACTGGTTTCTGAGTTAGTGACTTAGCAAATACACTTTCTTTAACGGTCATAGGCTCAAGGAATTCAACATCAGCGTAGACAATGGGTGGTCTCACACAACGCGAACCATAGGACTGTACCCAGCCATATTTAGTAAAGACAAAGCCACCTAGCTTTTCACCAAAAAACTCAACCATATCTGTACGCTCAAACTCTCCGTGAACGAGTACGTCAAGCCCTATATCTTCTTGAATGTTAATCCATTCCTTTATTTTATCTTCGATATACTCTTCGTATTGCTTCTCGGACCACTCAAATTTTCTGAACTTCTGGCGTGCCTGGCGCACCTCAGCTGATTGAGGGAAGCTACCTATTGTTGTTGTTGGAAGAAGAGGAAGGTCCCAAGTTTTCTGTTGAATTTCTTTTCGTTCGTTGAACGAGCTATGTCTCCCGATATGATCCTCCTGTATGCTCTGAACGGCTTCATGCACCTTTGTACGAGCTCTAGTGGGGGAATGGAGTAATAGCTGCTGGGCTTCTTCATGCTCTGTAAATTCCTTTTTCGTTGCTTCTGCCCCTAGTGTGTGTCGTTTGCTCAGCAGGACGATTTCATCTAGTTTTTCATCAGCGAACGCTAGTGCACTTCTAATTTCATAGGCTAAATGAGATTCCTTTTGGGCGCTTACAGGAACATGTAGCAGGCTACAGGATGGCTGGAGCCAAATTCGATCTGCTTCTACAATCTGTAAAAGCTCTTCAATCAGCTCCCATTTCTTAGACAAAGTAGTGCGCCAAACATTTCTTCCATCAATGAGACCGACAGCCAGGACTTTGTCTTCTGGAAAGCCAGAGATGTGTAACTGCGTAAGGTTCTGTTCTACACCGTGTACAAAATCTAACCCTATTCCTTGTACAGGCAGGTTCAGCCAATCTGACTCAGGCACGATGGAATCAAAGTAGGTTTGTAGCATAATGTTAAGCTGTGGTGCGGCTGTATGAAGTCTTTCAAAGATGCTGAAAAGAAGCTCTTTTTCTGACTTTGTACAAGCAGTAACTAGAGCTGGCTCATCGATTTGAACCCATTCAACTCCTTCTTTCTGTAGCTCTTTTACAATTTGCTCATAGAGAGGGAGAAAGGATAGAATGGTTTGTGCTAGATCCTTTTTCTCATAGCCTTTAGATAATTTTACAAATGTATATGGACCAATAAGTACTGGCTTACTTTTAATGCCAAGCTTCTCTTTAGCTTCTTTATACGCTGTCAGTGGCTTGTTCTCGGTTAGGTGTGGGGTAACGTCGTCAAGCTCTGGAACGATGTAATGGTAGTTTGTATTAAACCACTTTGTCATTTCGCAGGCTACAGCGTTTTGCTCTCCCCTGGCCATAGCAAAGTAAGTGGATAGAGGAACACGTCCACCCGAATAAGAAAAGCGCTTAGGGACAAGACCGAACATAACGGCCATATCTAGCATATGATCATAGAACGTAAAGTCGTTTACTGGAATGATGTCAATCCCTTTTTCCTTTTGCTTTTGAAGATGGTGTAATCGAAGCTGTGTTGTTTGCTCATAAAATTCTTCTTCTGTTAGCTTTCCAGCCCAAAATGTCTCTAATGTTTTTTTCCACTCGCGATTCTCTCCAATACGCGGATATCCAAGGTTACTGCATTTCATCGCTTCATCTCCATTCCATTATTAACTAAAAAGGCACAAAAAAGGCATCTCCAACGTTCATAAAGATAGTTAGAGACACCAAAGAATAAGGGTATAGATTACCCATGCTTATTAATCGAGTCCTAACACCTCCCTATCTCCCGTAGGTTAAAAACAGTGCTGTCGAAACAGGCAGGTCTCCTGACTTAAGATTCAACATTAGCTCACGCCTTCCCAATCATAGGTGATCAGTGGCTTACCTTGAGCTAACTCATCCTTCACAGTGGCGGGACCGTACCGGAATTGCACCGGGCTTCCCTTTTAATCCTTGATTCAATCAAGGAACCTGTTTCCACTTATTCAAATGTTCTTCCTTCACCAAAACGCCATGACAAAGCGTTCATAGTTAAGAGGAGGGTATCACTTCTACTAAGTTATGTCAAGATTATGAATTAGTTAAACATTTTAAGGATTTATTACGTCTATAATAGAGTACAAGAAACTTGAGATGGGGTGGATTAGAGTGACGAAGAAAATAACAACAAAAATGAAGGTAGAGTCAAAGCCATTATATTATCTATTACTTCTAGGTCTAACAATAGTTCTTTTAGCTGGATGTGGAACGGATGGCATGTCGACAGGCGAGGGGGGCTCTTTAGATGATACACCTTACTTTGAGGGAATGATTTATTCAATTGCCGAGGGCGGAAATTCTATCTTAGTTATTCAAGGTATCGAACATGCAGATATTCCTCAATCCGAATGGCAGGGAAAAGAAGCGATTAGTTTTTCTTTTGATGAAGCTGTTACATTTTACGACAAGGAGGGGAATGAGATAACCAAGGATAGACTTATTAAAGGGCAGATGGTTAGAGTTTATCATACGGGTACCTTGGCTGAGTCGTATCCGATGCAAGGCAGGGCCATTGCTGTTCAGATTGTAGACTAAGGAAAAAGTGTACTTTAAAATGTAAGATATGTTGTAATAATATGTTGTGATTTTAGGATGAAATCACAACCACTTAGATTGAACAATAAACAACAAGAAAAGCCCGTACTCCACAAGTTGGAGTAACGGGCTTTAAATATGCTCGAAGTAATATCTAGTTCATGTAACATAGCTAGCATAATAATCTAACTCAAGTATTAATGTAGGGTGCGAAATACTCCTACTACTTTTCCAAGAATGGATACGTCTCGAAGAATGATAGGTTCAAGAGATGAATTTTCAGGCTGTAGTCTGAAGTAATCCTTTTCTTTAAAGAAGCGTTTAATTGTAGCTTCTCCTTCATCCGTCATGGCTACGACAATATCTCCGTTATTCGCTACGTTCTGCTGCTTCACAATGACATAATCTCTATCATAGATACCTGCTTCAATCATACTGTCACCTTGTACGGAAAGCATGTAGATGTGCTCGGAATCATGTGCAAAGCGCTCTGGAAGAGGGAAATATTCATCCACGTTCTCAATAGCGGTGATAGGTTGTCCAGCTGTAACTTTACCTATAACAGGGACGCGAACAAACGGTGTGCTTTGAATTTCCTCGCTACGGATAAACTCATCATCAAGGATTTCAATGGCTCTTGGCTTAGTTGGATCTCGGCGTATTAAGCCTTTCTTCTCTAAACGTGCTAAATGCCCGTGTACAGTGGAGCTAGAAGCTAGTCCTACGGCTTCACCAATTTCTCTTACTGAAGGTGGATATCCTTTGTCTTTTACTTCGCTTTTAATAAATTCTAGGATGGCACGTTGTCGGTTCGATAATGTTTTCATTCCAATCACCTCAATATTAATTACCAAATTCTACTTATAAGCATTATAACACAGAACAAAAATAAGAACAAACATAAGTTCGAAAAAATAGTTGACGAGAATATCTGTTCTGTTTATAATAAAAACGAACAAACGTTTTGGAAACAAATGTTTGACTCCAGGTGAACAATTTTAATGAAAGACCACTATATATGATGAGGTGAAGGAAATGTCAATGCTTAAATTGTTAAAGGATTATTCTTATGTGATCGTGTTTGTTATCATCTTGTTTATTGTTTTCTATACCATGACTTCTGTTCTAGCTACTGCGGGGGATGCTGAAGAGTCGTCTGTCATTATTGAGCATGGTGATACTCTTTGGAAGATTGCTACTGAGCACCACAAGAGTATGGGACTATCGGTACAAGAGTATGTTAGGCTAATCCAAAAGCTGAATGGACTGGATTCGGTTGTGATTTACCCTGGTCAAGAATTAGCGATAATGATTGGCTATAAGTGATGTATGCTTCCCTAAGTGGAAAGCAGTGAGCATATTTTGCCCAAGCTGAACGAAACATGCTATAATACGGATACATGAACTGAACTATATTTCGTATTGTGAGGGATTGTTTTGCTTTCAACGGAGAAGATTCAACGGATTAATGAGCTTGCCAAAAAGGATAAAGAATCAGGTTTGACTAATGCAGAGAAAGAGGAGCAGAAGGAGCTGCGAGCGGAATATCTTAAGACGTTACGTTCCTCTTTAAAGTCAGACCTAATGAATGTAACGATCGTAGATCCGAATGGGGACGATGTAACCCCACAGAAGCTAAAGAATGAGCAAGCAAAGCGCAAGAAGCATTAAATAAATAGGTTGACCTTTAAAGGAAGTCAGTTATCAAAAACTGGCTTTTTTTGTTTTTATTTGTATGTCTAAAGAGGCTCGGATTGTCCCTGACCAATTAACGAAAAAAATTTTAGCACCAACTTTCCTTTTATACTTAGGGCTTAGAAAGATAGGGGGAAATGTTCACATTTTTTTGGACAACTTTTTCAGACACAGTTCGTCAAAATAGGTATAAAATCTTTAATAATAAAGGTTTTTTCAAGTTATTTCAAATAATAAAATGGAGGGAGGCTGGTACATCAAGAGTTTAGGAACCCGATCAATCATAAAGCCATGTCACAATAGTCAACATATTGGAATTAATGTATGGAGAGGGGAACAGCATGAAGAAAAAGGCCAGTCTTTTTTTCTTTTTTTTACTTGCCTCACTATTAGTAGTAGGTACATATTCTGAGGTAGGTGTAAGCGCAAATCAGGCGATTAAATTAATCGTTGAAGGAAAGCAGCAAAGCCCTGATGTTCCTCCAGAATTAAAGGACAACCGTACGTTTGTCCCAATTCGTTTTGTAGCAGAAGCTATGGGAGCTCAGGTTAATTGGAATAAGTCAGCTTTACAGGTAGAGATTAAACGAGATCAAGCAACGATCCATTTAAACCTTAACTCAAGAACGGTTACGGTGAATGGACAAGCTCATCAAATTGATACTCATCCATACATGTCCAAATCCCGTACAATGGTTCCTGTACGATTTGTTAGTGAATTTCTTGGATTAGATGTCGGTTGGCAAGCCAAAGAAAAGACGGTTGTGATTTCAAAACCGATGACGCTTTCTATTAATGGACAAGCTTTTACAGGAGTATATCGTCCGGTCCAGCTTAATAATAGCGTATATGTTCCAATCGTAGAAATGGCTAAGAGATTAAACGTAGGTGTTAGGCAACAAAATGGACAGTATATATTCTCGTACGCAAGTCCATCAGGAAACCAAGGAACGGTATCAAATCAAATAGCAGCAAGTGAAATTCAGATGGTTGATGATATAGCGATGGCAAACAGAAATCACATCGAGACGTTACTAGGAGCAGAGGTGACATCCTCTCATCAAGACCATATTGAAGTGACTAAGGAAGTTTCATATCTTGAGCTATCTGATATTTCGTTAGAGAACGGGAAGTACATCATTACAGCGCCGGGCTTAGATCGGTCCAGCCTTGATTATTTCTTTTTAGCAGACCCGAATCGTTTGGTAGTAGATATTCCATTTACACAAATCGGTGAGGCATTAAAAACGACGGGTACACTACCACTTGCTCATGATGTGGTAGATCAAGTACGTATTTCACAGTTCAGTTCTTCACCAATGACCATTCGCTTAGTGTTCGATTTAAATAAGAGAGCTAATGTAGATATCCAAAAGGTTGGCGACACACTTGAGTTTACGTTGACTCATAAAAAGCCTTTAATATATCTTGACCCAGGTCATGGAGCCCACGACCCTGGTGCAGGTGGAGCAAATACTAGAGAAAAGGATGTTGTTCTTGCCGTCTCTAATAAATTGTTCGCTTTACTGGAGGCAGATCAAGATATCGATGTACAAGCTACGCGTAAAACAGACGTCTTTTTAAGCTTAACAGAGCGTACAGACTTAGCAAACAAAGCAGGAGCAGATATGTTCCTTTCTATTCATGCTAACGCAGCGACTAGCTCTTCAGCTCATGGAACAGAAACTTTTGTTCATGTAAACGCGGATCGTACGTTTGGTAGTATTGTTCACAAACATTTAGTAAAGGCTACGGGGCTAAGAGATCGTGGCCTGAAGGAAGCAAACTTTAGTGTACTGAGAAATTCGAAAATGCCCGCTGCTTTAATTGAAATTGCTTTTATTAGCAATCCTCAAGAGGAGAAGCTACTAAAGGATCCAGCCTTCCAAGATAAAGTAGCAAAGGCATTGTATGATGCTGTAAGGGAGTATGAGTTTGGAAAGTAAGCTGAAGTGAATACTTTTTGGTTTTAGAAGCAAATTGAATCCTGCTTATAAACCAACTTTTCTCAAGAGAATTAGCACAGAAGTGAGGTAAAACCTCCATTTTCTGTTGCTAATTCTCTTTTATTGGGCAAAGTAATGTGTGAGTGCGAACTACGCTGATTCTACTAATTAAAGTCTAAAAACGTATGTAGTGGTAAAAAGTAAGTTTAATAGGTTATAGTTGAAGAACAAGCGTAATAATGAGGGAGTATGGTAACTTTTATAAAGTAGGTGGTAAAAATGGGAACAAACAAAGTTATTGTCGGTCTATCGGGTAGTATTCGTGATCAATCATCAACTAAAAAATCACTGAACAGTCTCAGGAGATATATATCGGAGGAGATTGAATATATCATTTACGATGGTCTTCAAAAGCTCCCACATTTTAATCCAGAATTAGATAACGAAGAAGCTCCTGCGGAGGTTCAAGTTTATAGAGCCTTATTAGACAGAGCAGATGGTGTAATTATTTGTACACCAGAATATATTAAAGGAGTACCTGGTGTGTTAAAAAATGCACTAGAATGGCTAGTTTCTTCAGCCACACTATACCAAAAGCCTGTTGCCGTTATTACTGCATCAGGCGGAGGAGAACATGCTCATCAAGCATTACTATTAAATTTAAGTATGCTTGAGGCTAGTGTAGAACACACTCTTTTAATTTCTGGTGCAAATAATAAACTTACTGAGGATGGAGAGTACGCCAATGATGAAGTCGTACAATCTCTCAAGGAATTGGTTGCAGGCATAACGCTTCAAAACAATTGAAAAGGTCTGCACCACTGAGGAAATATTTGAAGTAATAGCCATGATTATGTAAAAGAGGCTTTTGAGCGCTAAAGTAGCGCCAGCAAACGGTAGCTGTTAAAATAGATTTACTCTTAAAAGAATTTTCGGTGAGGTGAAGGGACTTGATAACTGAAAAATATACACCAACTGCAACACCTAAGTGGCTGGGCTATGCCCTTCAATCGCTTGTTTTTATGTCTGGGCAACAAAAGGAGCATTGTGCCAGCAGTGAGATCGCTGAAAATGTGTGCAGTGAGGCTACGTTAACTCGTCGAGTTCTTTCCCGCTTGGTCAAGGCGGGGATTGTGGAGGCAAGAGAAGGACGTGATGGGGGATACGCTCTTAGTAGAAAACCAGAGGATATCTCCTTTGCCGATGTATACAAAGCTATTCAGATGGTAGAACCCCTGTACACAGGTTTGCTTGATACAACAAAAGGGGGGCCTTTTGAAACAGAAACGCGGGATATGTTTACTGAGGTAATAAATGAATCTGAGCGGCAGTTAATTTTAGTATTAGAACGTCATACAATTGCAGATTTGATCCAAAAAATTAATCAAGAAAAATAAAAAAAAACTGTGATTGACATAAGCATAGTTATCGCATATACTGTGATTTGAAAAGCCATATTTTTTTGTTTTTAACTGTGGTTTTTAAAATCATATTTTTGAAAGGAGAATTTTAGTTTGACCGACGAACAACCCTTTACTATTCGCTCGATCATGGCTCCCTTAATTGCAGTTGTTGTAGGTATGATTATGGTTATTTTGGACAGTACGATTGTCAATGTTGCTTTTCCAAAATTCCAACAAGAGTTTAATAGCTCCTTGTCTGTGGTACAGTGGACGTTTACTGGCTACACACTAGCTTTATCAGCTGTTATTCCCCTTGCAGGCTGGATGACAGACAAATTCGGAACGAAACGAGTTTTTCTAACTACGATTGTTCTATTTACGCTCGGCTCAGTATTATGCGCAATGGCACAGACGATTGAACAATTGATTATTTTTCGCATTATTCAGGGGCTTGGTGGAGGAATGGTAGCTCCGATCGGCATGGCTATCATCTATCGGCTGGCGCCTCCCCATAAGGTCGGAGCGGTAATGGGTGTGCTAGGCGTTCCTATCCTCATTGCTCCTGCGTTAGGTCCAGTGCTGTCCGGTTGGATAATCGATTATGTATCGTGGCATTGGATATTTCTTATCAATTTACCCATTGGTATCATAGCCATAGCTATTGGAATAAGATATTTGCCAGTATTTCCGCAGGGGGAGGCACCGAGATTAGATTTTCTTGGTATGCTCCTAGCTCCGCTCGCTTTTTCCATGCTAGCTTTCGGTGTAAATGAAGGAGCTGTAGATTGGACATCTACAAGGACAATTATTGCTATAACTATTGGAATAGCGACATTAATCGGTTTGATAGTTACTGAGCTTAGACACAAACAGCCTTTGCTTGAATTACGTGTGTTCCGCTCCTCGGATTTTAGAAGGGGCATCCTGTTACTATGGCTTGTGCAAATTACCTTGTTTGGTATTATGGTTCTTTTTCCGGTGTATCTTCAGACCGTTCGGGGGTACTCTCCTCTTGATACGGGATTAATAATGCTTGTTCAAGCGGTTGGCTCAATCATTTTCACACCCATTGGAGGGCGATTTTTTGATAAGGTTGGAGCTCGTCCATTAGCTTTGATTGGTTTGACGATCATATCGGGTGCACTTTTCTGGCTAACACAGGTCTCACTAGACACACAATTGTTACTGCTTCTATTACCCTTGTTTATGATTGGCTCAGGTATGGGATTAATTATGATGGCGCTTAATACACATGTTCTTAATTCCGCTCCACGCCATCTAGTTGGTAGGGTAACTTCACTTACTACGGCTGCACAGCATGTTGTAACATCATTTGCTGTTGCAGGTCTTACAGGTTTTCTTGCTTTAAGAACGAATGGACTAACCGAAAACGTGGAGGTGGAAAGCATTGCCGTAGCTTACAGCGACACATTTTTGTTGACAGCTATCCTATCAGCTGTTGGTGTCGTGCTTAGTCTTTTGCTGCGAAAGCCGAAAATGGATCCGAATCATTCAGTCTCAGGAACCGAATCAACAATAAATTAATTTGAGAAGGGAGTTGCTTGTCATGGAGACAGCGACACAACAACAAAAAGTAAGTGCTATTTCAGTAAAGAAAACGCTCATAGCTGGTTCGCTAGCGGGCATTATATCAGTTATCGTATCCAATTTACTGGCGTGGGGGATTATGAGCGCTAATGATTATCAGTTTGAAATGTTAAATGGATTTTCGATTACGCTATCAGCATTTTTCGTTAATTTGATCGGCGCTTTTATATTTCGGTTCATACAAAAGAAATCAAAGAGAGCCATCATGTATTATGCTATCCTCAGTGTAGTTATGGCGATACTGATGAGTATCAACACATCTACCAATCCAATGGAGCCGAATATCGCAGCTGTGGCTAATCCATTGCATTATCTGGTAGCAATATTATCACTTGTTCTCATTCCCCTGTTTATGAAAAGAGGGCAAAGCTAAGTTTTAACCGAAGATAACCGATGTACATATCATAATCATTAAAATAGTCATGGTAAATCAGTATCAAAATCAGCCACGGATTTCCGCCAGAAGAATAAAAAAATGATGTAGAGAATACTGTATCTGTGAGGACAAAGTAAAAAGCATCTGCCCATTATAAAAGGCAGATGCTTTTTTATTACAGTTAAGAATTTATAAAATTTGATACAATGATTTCTTCAAGTTTTATAAATTCTGGCTGCATGTAAAAGCTTTCTCTAATGATGGACTAGACAACCTCTTCGAGAGGGCTTTGATAGGAAGCTTTTCTTATAGATAGATCAACACAAATCCCGCTAAAAGGAAGCAGTAGATGGCAAAGTAGAAGAGTTTGCTTTTTTCAAGAAATTTAATCAGCCAGACGATACCAATCAGTGAAAAGATAAAGGAAGCAATAAAACCAATCGCTAAGCTTCCTACTCCTGTTTGTTCCACTAAGGCTCCAGAAATATTTCTCATTTCCAGAATACTAGAACCTAGGATGACGGGGATAGCTAATAAAAAGGAAAAACGAACGGCTGTTTTTCGATCTAAGCCTGTTAATAGTCCGGCGACTAATGTAGAACCTGAGCGAGATATACCAGGGATGATGGCTAGAGATTGAGCTAAAGCCACAACTAATGTGTCCTTCCAGGTCATCGTGCCCGGTGTTTTTTGTCCAATTTTCTTAAAGCGTTCAATAAAAATTAATAGGATACCTGTCAGAGTTAAAGAGGCTGCTATAATAGCAGGACTTTTAAGGGATTCATCAAGTAAATCTTTTAATAAAATTCCCAAAACCCCGGTTATCATTGTAGCGACAATAATATATAATCCGAATCTAAAATGAACTTTGTTCTCTTCTGTTTTTTGGGATAAATAGCCAAAAAATCCTTTAATCACATTTACAAGATCTTTTCTAAAGTAAATGATGACGGCTAAGACTGATGCTAGATGCAGGAACACTTCAAGTGTGAGCCCTTCAAATGTGAGTCCAAGTAAATGCTCTGTGATGATAATGTGTGCAGAACTAGAAATCGGTAAGGCTTCTGTCAGGCCTTGTACAATCCCTAGAATCAGCGCCTCTAATAGTGACATAATTAACTCCTTCCATAGCAGTTCTAGCTTTGTTTGACAATCCTGTCTTGTTTTTTTCTGTCTTTCTCCTATGTATGCAGCTTGTCCTTTTAACAAATGGAGCAAGACAAGAATGACCTAATTTTATCATAAATGATTTGGTGTTGATAGATTATTTTTGTTATGACGTAATGATATTGCTTCCTCATTTGAGGTATACTGAAATTATTATGTAAGGAAAGGTAAGCAAGGTAAGTTTTGTTTAAAGCATTTTTGGTTAAATAACATTTAAAGGCTTTTATTGGGTAATAAAAGTTCAATAGTAGAATGATAGAAAGTCAATATTTCTATAGATATAGAGAGGAGATTTGACATGAAAAAAAATCAGCTTGGAAACAGTGACTTGTACGTAAGTGAAATTGGATTGGGTTGTATGTCATTTTCTCAAGAGCAGGAGCAGAAAGCTCATTATATGATTGATTTTGCTTTGGACCAGGGAGTTAACTTTTTGGACACAGCAGATTTGTATGAGTTTGGTGGAAATGAGGAGATGGTAGGCAAGGCTATTAAAGGTAAAAGAAGTCAGGTTATCCTTGGAACAAAGGTAGGGAACCGTTGGAAAGAGGATCAGGAAGGCTGGGATTGGGATCCAAGTAAAGCGTATATCAAGGAACAGGTTAAAAATAGCTTAAAAAGACTCCAAACAGATTATATCGACTTGTACCAGCTTCATGGAGGGACGCTTGAAGACCCAACGGAAGAAACAAGTGAAGCGTTTGAGGAGCTGAAAAAGGAAGGGTATATCCGCTACTATGGAATATCCTCAATTAGACCAAATGTGATTCGCAGGTTCGTGGAGCAATCCAGTATTGTAAGTGTCATGTCTCAATACAGTATACTGGATCGAAGACCAGAGGAAGAGACTTTACCCCTGCTTTCCAATAAACAGTTATCGTTAATAGCTAGAGGTCCACTTGCAAAAGGACTCTTATCTAACCAATGGCTTACTAAGCTGAAAGAGAATGGATACTTAGACTATAAACAGGACGAGCTACGCTCGATATTAGAATTGCTACAGGAAAGGCTAGGTGGTGTTGCTACTTTTGCGCAGGTAGCCTTACGCTACGCCTTACATGATCCAACTGTTGCTACTGTTATTCCAGGGGCAAGTAGGATGGAGCAGTTAGAAGAAATTTTAGCTACAGCACATGTACCAGATCTAAGCCATGAGGTTATTAGAGAAATTAAATCACTCACAAAAGAAAACGTCTACTCAGCCCATCGTTAGGAGCTAGTAGACGTTGTGGTTAACTGACCGCATTAATAGTGCAACACCGTACGCAGGGAGCTGAGGTACGGTGTTTTTTTGCATAAAACTTGCCAATTGATCAAATTATTTTGGGGACATGTGGCTGGTGGCTGGCAGGTTAAAAGTTCTTACAGTAATTTCTCAGCAGTAAGAATAAAGGATTTCGGAATACCTTGATCAAAAACGTCAGAGGATTGGTTCGGTAGCTCATCTAATCTCTGGATATGTAAGCCCTGCTGAGCCACTGCCGTTACGATTTCACCAAGTGTCCAGTTCCGCAGATAAACTTTATCTGTTTGTTCAGTGTCAGAATCCGTGGAAGAAAATTTGGAGAAGGCAATTTCTTTTTCCTCTAAAGCTGTATCAAAATAATTTCCTGTTACCTTATGCTTTCTGATCTTAGCTGTTGTTCCTTTAGAGCTAATCAGCTTGGTTGTAATTGGATGAAAGTCCTGTAGAACTAGTAATCCACCTTTTCGAAGTAGCTTTTTTACCACCTCGAATAAGGGAGATAGATCCGTGAAGTAGTGTAGGATGCCAAACTCCATCAAAACAATGTCGTAATCTCCAGACAACTCTTCAGAGGGTAGGTGTAACACATCTGATACAATATATCTGAGCGTCACCCCCACTTCCGCAGCTAATTCCTTAGCGTAACGCTCATTTTCCTTTGAAAAATCTGCTACCGTAACATGAGCACCTAGTAGAGCTAAAGCAACAGCCTTGTTTCCATTAGAGCCTAAAAGGTTGATTATCTTTTTATTTTTTACGTTTTCCCCCATGTATGGATAGAGGGAGCCAATCCTTGTAAGAGGATCCTTTTTTATTTTTATGGCTGCTTGTTCAGGAGTGCCAAAGCGTTGTAGCCATGCTTCATAGGCTCCTGTGTTCCAAGCTTGTTTATTGTGTTTGTTTGTGTCCATAGTCCCTCCGTTGTTTCATTAACGTCTTCCATCGTCATTTTATTTATGAGCCGTGAGTATCTGAATGTATCAATATATAAAATGTATGATTAATGAATCTCTTGTAATAGAATCATTTGTTATTCAATGGATAACTCTTTGTCCATCTTACTACATCTAGGCTCTAGATTTCCAATAGATTTGGACAGAGCAGGGGATAGGTACTTATTCAATGGGTAGAAGGTTATGCGAAGCACGGTATTAAATATTTTTTTGCAATGACATCCGTCACAGGTTCGTCATGGTTCTGTCACCCCTTTTTCACGAATATAGCTCTTTTGAGCGTTTATTAAAGGTCTATTTCCTTTACAATAGGGGTATAGGATTCAGAAGTAAGGCAGGGTATTGTCATTAATTGTTCACTTCTTCACAAACTCATGACTAAGTTGAGTTTTTGGTTGAGAAGGGAATGTAGTAATTAGTTATAACAAAAGAAGCTATTAACTAAAGTAGTATATGTATTATTGATGTTAACTATTGCACATGCATAGGGAGAGGTGAAGGAAGTATGTTTGAGTATGATGCGGTCTTATACAGTAGAATTCTTACGTATCTTACATTAGGTTTCCACGCTATTTTTGCCACAATTGGTGTGGGGATTCCTGTCATGATTGCGTTAGCTGAATGGATGGGGATCAAACGCAATGATCCACATTACCTGCTGCTTGCAAGAAGATGGGCAAGAGGCTTTGTTATTACAGTAGCGATTGGTGTTGTGACAGGGACTGCTATTGGATTACAGCTTAGCTTACTATGGCCAAGCTTTATGCAGCTTGCAGGGAATGTCATTGGTCTTCCTTTATTTTTGGAGACATTTGCTTTCTTCTTTGAAGCGATTTTCTTAGGGATTTATTTATATACCTGGGATCGCTTTAAAACACCGATTCGTCACTTTCTACTAGTTATTCCTGTTGTAATTGGAGCATCAGCGTCTGGGTTCTTTATTAGCACGGTGAATGCTTTTATGAACACCCCACAAGGCTTTATTTTTGAGGATGGTGCTCTGACGAATATCCAGCCTTTAGCTGCGATGTTTAATCCTGCGACACCAACAAAAATTGCGCATGTGTTATCGTCTGCCTATCTGACGTCAGCTTTCATTTTAGCCGCTATTGCTGCCTTTGCTATCTTGAAGGGACGCAAGCATGTTTATTATAAAAAGGCCTTAAAGCTTACTATGGTAGCTGCTCTTATCTTTGCCATTTCTACAGCATTAATTGGAGACTTGTCAGGGAAGTTTCTAGCCAAGTACCAGCCGGAAAAGCTAGCTGCGGCGGAGTGGCATTTTGAAACGACCACTGAGGCGCCTCTTGTGATAGGTGGATTTTTAACAGAGGATAATGAAATTAAGTATGCCTTAGAAATTCCCTACGCATTAAGTATCCTGGCCCATGGCTCACCGACTGCAGAGGTGATAGGACTTGAGGAATTTCCGGAGGAAGAGCTTCCCCCTCTTTGGGTTCATTATTTCTTTGATCTCATGGTGATGTTCGGGATCTATCTGATGATCGTTTCATTGATCTACGTGATCTTTACTCGCTTCAAAAAGTGGAATGAGCATGCTCGTCCCTTGCTTTGGGCAATTGTTGCAGGAGGACCATTCGCAATGCTGGCGATAGAGTTTGGTTGGTTATTTGCCGAACAGGGAAGACAGCCGTGGATTCTTGTAGGTTATATGACGACAGCTGAAGGAGCTACAACGTCAGCTCATGTTGATATTATGCTGTACTTATTCTTAGCTCTTTACACTGTACTTGCTGTTACCTGTATTGTCATTTTACGCAAAATGTTCCGTAACCATACGGCTGAGGAAGAGATAAAGGAGAGAGGCTTAGATAAACTGCAATAAGGAAGGAGGGGATTTATATGAGCTATGAAGTTGTTGGAATTACTGTATTGTGGATATTTCTATACGGCTATTTGATTGTTGCTTCGATTGATTTTGGAGCTGGTTTTTTCAGCTATTACGGAACGATTACCGGAAAAAAGCATATCATTCATCGCGTCATTGAACGTTATTTGTCTCCTGTATGGGAGGTAACGAACGTATTCCTCGTCTTCTTTTTTGTCGGGATCATCGGCTTTTTTCCAGATACGGCCTTTTATTACGGAACGGCTCTCTTAATACCAGGGAGTATTTCAATCATCCTCCTTGCGATTAGGGGATCGTACTATGCCTTTAGCACGTATGGAGCAAAGGACAATAAATTTTATATGTTCCTCTATGGGGCAACGGGTTTGTTAATTCCAGCTTCCCTTTCTGTTGTGTTAACGATATCAGAGGGAGGATTCATTCAAATTGATGGGGATAGTGTTACCATTCTCTACGATAAATTATTTTGGAGTCCCTATTCCTGGACAGTGGTATTCCTAGCAATTGTTAGTGTGTTGTTTATTTCCTCTAGTTTCTTAACGTATTATGCTTCAAAAGCAAAGGATCAGCCCGCGTTAGATATTCTGAGAAACTACGCTTTGGCCTGGAGTGTTCCAACGATTATGATCAGTCTGCTTACGTTTTTGGCTTTAAGTGAGCATAATCCGAGGCATTTTGAGAATATGCTTTCCATCGGTTGGGTGTTCGGCTTATCCTTTATCTGCTTCTTAGGGGCTGTGTACTTGATTTGGAAGAAAAAATACTTTGGCTTTGCGTTTATACTGATCATGGTTCAGTTTGCTTTAGCGTTTTTCGGTTATGGCTTCTCCCATTTGCCCTATCTGTTATACCCGCATATTACGATTTACGACGGATTTACGAATCCAGCGATGGCTACAGCGTTGATTGTGGCGTTTATAGCAGGGCTGTTTCTCCTTATTCCTTCACTATACTTGTTAATGAGGCTGTTCCTCTTTGACGGGAAATATGTTGAGGGACGGTCAGGCAAGAAATAAAGCTAAAGTTGAGTGATAAAGAAAAGATAAATACGAGTATCAGTTCATTAACAATATTAATATTGAAAAAAGGAGTGAGTGACAATGGATTTCTTTCTTATCATGATTGCTCCACCACTTGTCCTTTTCTTTTCAGTAGCTCTGTTGTTTATATGGGGAGCCTATGGTAAGGAGAAGGTTGGAAAAGAAGGAGAAGAATCGACTATTGAGTTAGAGAAGTAGCTGTCGTGTAGCATAGAGATGTGCTGACTGAATTTACTTGATGTTATTGATAAAGTCATAATTAGAAGAGCTCTCAGAAAGGGGGGTTCTTTTTTTATCCCAATATATTGAAAAAGTGATATCATAATGATATTATATTAATATCAATTAGATGATCATGAGAGGGGACGATGAGTTGAAAGAGAAGTTAGCATTTAAAATAAACGGTTTTCTTGGTATTTTAATCATTGTTGCGTTAATCTCTTCAGGTGCTTACTTGTTCATTCAATCCGTTAGTTTTTTTGCTTTGTTATTGATAGTTGTAGGTATCCTGTTAGCTACCGGTATTATTAGTGTTCAGCCAAATCAAGCGTATGCAATCACATTTTTTGGACGTTATATAGGAAGTATCCGTGAAAGTGGGCTATGGTTAACAGTTCCAGTAACGCTTAGAAAAAGTGTTTCACTTCGAGTGCGTAATTTTAATAGTAAAAAACTGAAAGTTAATGACGTCGATGGGAACCCAATTGAAATAGCCTCTGTTGTTGTTTACAGGGTAGTGGACTCGGCTAAGGCATTATTTGAAGTTGACGACTATGATAAGTTTGTCGAGATTCAAAGTGAGACGGCTCTAAGACATGTAACGAGTAAATATCCCTATGATACCTTTGAAAGTGATGATTACTCACTTCGTGGTAACTCAGATGAAGTGGCCGAGGAGCTTTCTAAGGAAGTGCAGAGTAGATTGATCGTGTCTGGTGTAGAGGTTATTGAGGCTAGATTAACACATTTAGCTTATTCTACAGAAATTGCTAGCGCTATGCTTCAAAGGCAGCAAGCTAAAGCGATTTTAGATGCTAGAAGAATTATTGTAGATGGAGCTGTCGGAATGGTTCAGCTCGCTGTCCAAAAGATAGAGGAGGATCATATAGTGGATCTGGATGAAGAAAGAAAAGCAACGATGATAAACAACTTGATGGTCGCTATCGTAGCGGATCGCTCTGTACAGCCAGTGGTTAATACAGGGTCGATTTATTAGCTAGGTCTAAAACATGTCTAATAAAAAGAAATTTCTTCTCCGCATAGATCCGAAGCTATATGAGGTTTTAGAGCGCTGGTCCACCGATGAGTTTCGAAGTGTAAACACACATATTGAATATTTACTCAGGGAGTCAGCAAAACGAGCAGGGAGACTTCATGGAGAAAGTAGAAATGTGATAAAAGAAGATGAAGATTCGTAAAGTGAAGGGGTTGTCAGAAGTGCAGTAATGAAATCGAAAATCCCTATCCATACTAAAAGATGCCTCCCTCCATTTAATATGGTGTAGACAGGCATCTTTTTTCACGAAATCACACGAACATAACTACTAACAGATTCATTAGCTTGGGCGGTCTAAACTAAATGGTTTATCTAAAGTGGCGTATCCATTCCCGGCTAATCTAGCCACTGGTTTCGCTTTTTCACAAAGAATATACTCCTTCTCCGTATCGTACAGGTGGTCTGCAATATGATAGCAAAGCACTTTTCCAATCAGAAAATCAGTGTTGGTATGTCCTTGATCATCCTGAAAGGTAAGATGCTGGTCAAGCTTACATTCAAAACGAATGCTTGCTTCCTTGATTCCTGGCACAGAAACTATGGAGCTATCTGTGGTATGTAGGGAGGTTAAGGAGAGCTCACTTTCGTCGTTTTTTAAAGTAGCGGCTGTTTTATTGATCTCTTCAATAAGCTGTTCATCGCTTAAGTGCACGACAAATTCCCCGCGATGGATCGCATTTCTAGCGGTGTCCTTCATTTCACCATCTCGTCTGCCAACAGAAATTGAAATTCTAGGAGGATTGCTGCTGGCCACATTAAAAAAACTAAAAGGTGCAGCGTTTACCGACTCGTTAACGGTCGATAGTGTCGTCACAAAGGCAATGGGACGAGGCACAACAATTCCGGTAAGTAGCTTATAGTTCAGCTTAGCCGGTATTTCTTCAGCAAGGATACGGATCATTTTTTCACCTTCTTTTTATTTTTGTTTTTATCATCACCTTGGTCATCCTCTTCTTCCTTCACCTCTTTATGCTCGTGAAACTCTACAGATGTTTGCCCCATAATTCGATCAAAGGGAGTATAGCTGCTTACGGGAACCTGTTTTTTTATAAACATTTTAACAACAATGTAACCGATCAAAAAGAAAATTGGTCCCAAAAGGGAGAGCATTAAAATAAGCGTAAAATCCATGCAATCAGTCCTTTATTTCAATTTTACGTTATCAAATCAAAGCAGTTTCAGTCAATAAGCTGTTGTCTGTTTTATTTAGAGTTTATCAAATTTGGGACAAGAAAGCGTAAGCCTTAGAGGAGAGGAAGGAGATATCTATGCTTTTCTAACTTACACTGCCAGTCGTTAAAGGAAAACTTAGCATGATATGACGTTCATCTTAAAAAATCGCTTGAGTATGACCTTAGTTAACCTTTAAGATAAAGTGGAAATAATCGTAAAGGAGCAAAACGATGCCTAATCATACTCAGATTTATTTACTTGAAGCACAACGCTATGAGGAGTTAATTGCTAAGCAGCCCTTGCTTGGAGAAAAATTACACGAGCTCTACCCATTCAGTGGTAAAGATGTGCTTGATTTAGGAGCAGGTACGGGAAGGTTAACCGTACCAGTAGCTCAAAAAGCTAACTCAATCTTAGCTTTAGATGCTTCAGCAGCCAAGCTTGAGGTTACAGCGAAGAAGCTTGAGGATTTAGGGTTATCAAACTGGAGGACAGAGGTAGCTGATCACAGACAGCTTCCAGTTGAAGCAAATAGTATGGATCTGGTTGTCTCAGGGTGGAGTATTGCTTATTTAGCCAGTACGAATCAGAAAAACTGGAGCGAGGATTTGAAGCAGGTTATTTCGGAAATCAAGAGAGTGCTTAAGCCTGGTGGAGCTTGTGTAATTTTTGAAACGTTAGGCACTGGATGGACAACACCTCATCCACCAGACTTTTTAACCAGTTACTATACCCTTCTCGAACAAGAGTATGGCTTCGAAAAGCAGTGGATACGCACAGATTATACATTTAATCATATTGAAGAGGCAGTGGAACTAACACGATTCTTCTTTGGAGATGCTTTAGCTCAAAGAGTGCGTGATGAGAATCTTGTGATTTTACCTGAATGTGCGGGGATTTGGACATTAAAGCTTCCGAGTTCATAAAAAATAGTTAGGAATGAGGGGATAAAAATGGAGCAATCTATATCACTACAGTTCGAAGAAGTAACTATTGATAGTCAGGAAGAGGCCAAAGAGATTATCCTTGAGGGGCTAGGCGAACGATTTGGCTATATCGACTACTCTTTAAATCCTGATTTAGACCAAATCGTTAGGACGTATAGTGCGAATGGGGATTGTTTTTTAACTGTTTATATGAAGGGTGAAATGGTGGGAACGGGAGCATTGATCATTGAAAGTGACCAAGTAGGCAGAATCGCTAGAATGTCCGTTAAGAAGGAATTTAGAGGAAAAGGTATTGCTAGTCAGATGCTAGAAAGACTTATAAATACGGCGAAGCAACGAGAAATAGAGGAGCTAGTGCTAGAGACAAACCTAGAGTGGGTGGATGCAGTTCGTTTTTATCAAAAGCATGGATTTAAAGAATATGAGAGAGACGTAACTCAGATTCATATGAATAGGAAAATCTAAAGATAGCCAAGATAAATTTTGCACAGCCTCCAGGGTAAAAAGCTTTATAATAGATAAGTGAAACTGGGCTTAATATAACACGTAGATCATATCATGAAGAGGTGGAATCAAAATGAGTCGTACAGAAAAAGAAAAGATGTTAGCAGGGGAACTCTACATAGCTGCTGATCCTGAACTAAGGAAGGAAAGCTTAAGAGCAAGGGAGCTAACTAGGAAATTTAATCAATCGATTGAAACAGATCAGGAGCTACGCTTACAGATACTCAAAGAGCTTTTCGGCTCTACAGGTCAAAATATTTACATAGAACCCACTTTTCGCTGTGATTACGGATACAATATTCATGTTGGGGAGAATTTTTTTGCGAACTTTGATTGTGTCATACTTGACGTATGTAAAGTAACAATAGGTGACCATTGTATGCTCGCTCCCGGAGTACATATTTATACAGCTACACACCCATTAGATCCTATTGTGCGAGCTAGCGGTGCTGAATATGGAAAGCCTGTTACGATCGGTAATTATGTATGGATTGGAGGAAGAGCAGTCATTAATCCTGGTGTGACGATAGGGAACAACGTAGTGATTGCGTCAGGAGCAGTGGTAACGAAGGATGTTCCTGATAACGTGGTAGTAGGAGGGAATCCAGCAAGAGTCATTAAGGAAATTAAGCAGGATATAAAGGAGTAAGAGAATTCGAAGAAGCACAGCGTTCATAAAGGAGGAGGATGCTAGAAATGGTGATAAACGATAAGAAGGTAAAGGAAGAAGAGAAATTGAGTGAGAATCAGGCCAAGACCAATCATTCGATGGACGAGAATCATCGTTTAGACTCATCTAGTCATCGTGTAGAGCCTTATAACAGTGCGATGGATCATTACCAAAGACATATGGGATTACCATCAAAAAGAGTAGATCTTAGAACCATGCCAAAATGGTTAAGAATCTTTTATTATGGGTTTATTACCGTCGTTTTGATCGGTTTTATCTTTTTACTTTACGCCGTTATATTTAAGTGAAATGAGTATTATATCGGAATAAGACCTAGATAGGTTAAAGAAAAAGAGCAGGATTAGCTTCCTGCTCTTTTGTGTTTTTAGAGCAGATAAGCCAATTTGACAGCTATCTAACTAAAAGGCAATATAATAAGAAATAAGAAACAGTCTTAAAAGGAAAGAGGCTGGGATATGGACAAACGAATCTTAATCATTGAGGATGAGGAAAAGATAGCGCGTGTGATCGCTTTAGAGCTAAAGCATGAAGGCTATGAGGTTGAGATGGTTCATTCAGGGAAGCAGGGCTTAGAGAAGGCACAGGATGCTAAGTGGGATTTAATCCTGTTAGATATTATGATCCCTGAATTAAATGGGATGGAGGTACTCCGTCGATTACGTGGCGCTTCTATCCAAACACCTGTCATCCTTTTAACAGCTCGTGATTCTGTATTTGAAAAGGTCAGTGGCTTGGATCAAGGGGCTAATGATTACATCACTAAGCCCTTTCAAATTGAAGAGCTATTAGCGAGAATTAGAGCATGTATGAGAAGTGCTGGAAGCAACCATACCTCAAATAAAGCTGAACAGAGCTATCATGTAGCTGATTTGTACGTAGATCTAAAAACGAGACAGGTAGATAGATCAGGGAAGGATATAGAGCTTACCCCTAGAGAATTTGATTTACTTGTTTATCTCATGCAGCATAAGAATCAGGTATTACAGCGTGAACAGATTCTTGAGCAGGTATGGGGCTATGATTATTACGGAGATACGAATGTGGTAGATGTGTACATTCGCTACCTACGTAAAAAAGTAGATGCTGCTTATGATCCGCCACTAATCCAAACTGTCCGGGGTGTAGGCTATAGTATTAAGGAGCCGCCCGCATGAAAATTGGTGTTAAAATTCAGCTGTTAACGACCGTTTGGCTCATCTTAATTTTGGTTCTTGTTAACACGGCAGTGTACACGATTTTTTCAACCAGAGCTACTACGGCAGAGCTCAATCGACTCATGGATCAAACTGAAAATATGGTTGAGGCCGTCAGGGTGAATCCAGATTCTCCTTTTAGTCCAGCTGAGTTACTCAGGACAAATTTACCAGCCAATGGATTGATAAGAGTAGTGAATGAACAAGGTGAAGAACTCCTGATCGTGACCAAGCGTACAGATTTAACAGCTTTACCTGTGCAATACAGTGACAGACAACAGACTACAACGTTTTTCCATGCAGATGGAGAACAGATTGCAGTAGCTATGCACCCAATTATTTGGAGTGATGGTTCAGTAGTTAGCTTGCAGGTTGGGGAGAGTCTAGCTTTAATTCAAGAGAATATTAGACAGCTTGGATTAGTTTTAATCCTATCTACATTAGTCGTTTTACTACCTGTATTTATTGGGAGTCGTGTCTTAGGTAGAATCATCCTGCAACCGATCAAGGCAATGATCAAAACGATGGAAGAAATTCAAAGAAAGAAAACATTTAAACAAATATCGCTGAAGAAGCATTCAAACGATGAATTGGCCCATATGGCCGCTACCTTCAACCGAATGATTGAGCTTTTGCAGGAGAATTTTGAAAAGCAGCAGCAATTTGTATCTGATGCTTCTCATGAGCTTAGGACTCCATTAACAGTAATCGAAAGCTATGCGGCTCTTTTGAAACGCTGGGGAGCGAAAAAACCAGATGTTTTAGAGGAATCAGTTGAAGCGATTCACTCAGAGGCTCAGCGTATGAAGCTACTTACGGAGCAGATGCTACGTTTAGCTAAAAATGACACAGCAGGTGAAATAGATGTTCAACGTGTCGAACTGGTTGAGCTTTGTCAGGATATAAGTAGAACACTTGCTAAGACCTACCAACGGGAGATCAGATTCATTTCAACTGAGGATTCTTTGTATGGGTGGACAGATGAACAGCTCCTTAAGCAAATTTTATTTATTTTGCTTGATAACGCGATGAAGTATAGTGAAGGAAAGGTCGTACTCCAAATAGGGAAAAATCTGAACAAGCTATATATTCGGGTTGAGGATGAGGGAATAGGCATTCCTGCAGAGGATTTGGAAAAGGTGTTTGATCGCTTCTATCGAGTAGATAAAGCTCGGAATCGTTCTACAGGGGGGAGTGGCTTGGGATTATCCATAGCTTCAAATCTAGTTCGTGCCCTAAATGGGGAAATCCATTTAGAAAGTGAAGAGGGTAAAGGAACTATTGTGACGCTTATGCTTCCTGTGCCTCCAGAAAAAGCTTCTGAAAAATAATGGTGTTTCTCATCAAATTTTAATCTTGCTCTAAGCTTACTTTCATGTTGGTCGGATAGGATAGACTTATCAACAAGTTAAAAGGAGGAACAAGAGATGAAGAAAACATGGATTTCCGTATTGCTTGGAGCGGTGCTGATTGCAGCTGTAGGATTTGGCATACAGCAAACCTTTGCAAGCCCGACTGGTCAGCCAATGTCTATCGATGAAGCGAGTAAAATTGTGACAGATAAATACCCTGGAAATGTAACAGAGGTTGAGTTAGAGAAGGAACGGGGCAAGCTGGTTTATGAGATTGACTTAAAAGGTCCTCAAGGTGAGTATGATGTAAAGCTTGATGCTGTTACGGGAGAAATTCTTAAAGTGAAGCAAGAGAAAGTTCTCCAAGGAAATGAGCAGTCTAATTCGAACCAGCAGAATGAAAACCAAGGATCAAATACTAATGATAGAGAGGCGGCAACAGGAGGGGAACAGCAACAAACTCCTGAATCCACACAAGCACAACAAAATTCCACTACAATGATTAGTATGGATGAAGCTGTTGCTATTGCTTTAGAACGAGTACCCGGAACATTAAAGGAAGCAGAGCTTGATCGTGATGATGGACGATTGGTTTATGAGATAGAGATTAAGACTGAGACTGGGGAAGCAGATATTGATGTAGATGCTTATACGGGTGAAATCGTATACTTCTCTATCGAATCTGATCTTGATTAAAAAATTGAATCTACTCTTGTTTTAAATTTAGACTGCACCTTCAATGGAGAGAATTTTCTCTAACCTACGAGGTGCAGTTTAGTTTTTACTCAGATTCGGATGTCGGAAGAAAGTGTAGACTTGATTAGTTAGGTTTTTGACCGAGAAAATAGAGTATTAGCCAAGCGATACTTCATTAAGCTAACGGGCAGTTTAGCGACATTAGAAACCGACTCTACAATGTACAGTCGGCAGTTTGTCTAACAGTATAAAACTTTATAAAATCCAACCATTAGACTTTCTGCTAACTCCTGAGCAGAGTTCATAAACAATCCTGCATGATACCCATCACAAACAGAGTGATGGACTTGTAAAGATAACGGTAAGTAGATTGAATTACCTTTATTAAAAATTTCCCTGCTGTAATAATGGGCAGAATGGTTTTAAGAGTATGTTGAAAAATGGTAGATTTATTTAATCATTATTTAACTTATTCTTGGAGGTATCAGATGGAGCACCATCTACCTAATTTCAGTAATTGAATAAAAATTTCTTGACTATGACGTTAGGTCATAGTGCATAATTCTCTATGAATACATAACTAGGAGTGAGAGATATGAATATAAAAACATTGCGTTCAGACCAAATTTATCAAAAGGTTGCCCAAGCTTCGCCCGAGGAAAAGCTTGAATTATTCAGAAACGAAATGATGGCTCCCTTTATGAAACAATGGCAAATTCAACAAATCCCTTTTAAAGCTGAAGAGGCGAATGGTTTTGATGTTATTACGATGAATAATATGATGCATCGATCCCCTGAGCAGATTACCCCTCAGATTTCGTCAGAGATAGAGCTGATTTCGTCAGATTCTTTTTGGTCAGAGTGTGAGGATGCTGTAAGGAAAAGCCTTCGTCTATTTACAGAACATGAAATAAATCTCCCCGTATCCGAATATTTGTTTACCATACAACTAGGGAATCCGGAAAGCCGTGCCTTAGTCATAAACGAAGGATATAGTGGCTTTGGGGGCATTCCTGGGTTTATCACGTGTACGCTCTTGCCCAATGAGTACACGATTCCTCGAATGAAGGCTGCGCTGGCGCACGAATGTAACCATAATGTGCGATATCAATTTATTCAGTGGGATCACACCGTTAATTTGGGTGAGCTCATTGTAAGTGAAGGATTAGCTGAAAACTTTGCTACGTTCATGTTTGGAGAAGAATTGCTCGGGCCTTGGGTAACGAAAACAAGCGCAGATACACTTAATAGGCGTATAAAGCCTGTGCTTAGAGAGCAATTGCAATTAACAGGGTTCGATAAATTTGCACCGTATCTTTACGGTGACGAGATCGCCAAACTTCAAAATTTTGAACCGGTCAATATGCCTTATAGCGCTGGCTACGCTTGCGGATATTATTTAATCCAATATTATTTAAGAAAAACAGGAAAGACGATCTTTGAGGCCACCATAACACCTGCTGCTCAAATACTAGACGAAGTAAAAGGATTCTGGGATGAAGAAACCATTATTAGCGGTTAAAGATATTGTTCAGATTACTGGCATTACAGGTCGGACCCTGCATTATTACGATAGAATTGATTTATTTAAACCGACACATCTCACAGAAAAAGGGTATCGCCTATATGATCGAAGCAGTTTGGAAAAACTTCAAACTATTTTGTTCTTAAAGGAAGTAGATTTTTCCTTGAAAGAAATTGCGGACATTTTAAAGCTGACCAGGCAAGAACAGAAACAGATATTAAAGAAGCAGAGCCAAACCTTATTATCAAAAAAACAAAGACTAGAAACCATCATGGTAGCTCTCGACGAATACGTTTCGGGGAATGATATTAGTCATTTGCAAATCTTCAACGGTTCTTCCGTTTTGCCATTGAAAGAACAATATGCAAATGAGGCGAGGTTCATTTATGGTGAAACAGAAACGTATAAAGAGTTTAATGAAACGTTGGAGAAATTATCACCAGATGAAAAAGAGGAACGTTTTCAATTCATGGAGGAAATATTCAAACAAATTGCGTCTCGTATCGATCAGGATCCTTCCTCCGATGAAGTTCAGCGATTAATCGAGGAATGGAAAAAAAATCTAATGCAATTCATGACATGTGATGAAGAGTTACTGGCCTGCATTGCTCATACCTATAAATTCGATTCACGGTTCAAAAACTACTTTAATCAATATGGCAATGAGGATTTAGCAGATTTTCTTTACTGTGCAATCATGCATAATATCAATCGGTAATCATCTCAATGAATGGTCATGCTGATTTATATGGTTACGCCCAAAAATACGATCGGTAAGGGTAAAGAATAAACGTTACAAAGGAGGTAATCGTATTGGATACTTGTGTTAAATGTGGTGCTGAGCTTCCACAGGAGAATACATGCGAATCGATATTCAATGAATTTATGGCACTTGAATTCACCGATCCTAGCTACGGGCAGGTGCACTTTCTAACTGTTGCCTCGTACATGGTTCAACATGCAGGCTACAGCGATGAAATGTATGTCTGGGTGCAATCCGCATTAAGGAGGCATCTGGAGGAAGGTTACCCTACGGAGTTAATTCGCCAAGATATGGCCAGAGGACCAGGGACCAGGGACCACCAAGGGTATTCGAAGACCAATGAATGCATTACCACTACCCAAAGTAGTTTGGAGCATGACGATCGTCGATGTGGCCTCACAAATGCATGACTCCGATAGTTATTGTAAGCTCGTAGAGCAGTGGGGGCGTACAACACTGAAAGAAATGGACCCACTGGTTGTGAAGATTAATGATTAAGCTAACGGGGAACGTTAGTTCATAACCAAGCTTCCTCTCATCAACAGCGTTGTATCTAAGTCGAGATATCCTTCTCTATTTGAAGGTTGTTCGATTCATCCTCAAATTGTTTCCTGAATTCGATATGATTTGAAGCCCCATCCACACATATCGTTTAGCAAGGATGATCTTATGAACATTATGGTTATCGCAGCACACCCTGATTTAAATCTATCCAAAGCCAGTAAGGTCTTAATTCAGGAACTTCATAAATCTAATAAACACGCGAATATTCTTGTTCGCGACCTATATCTGGAATACCCCACTTGGCAGATCGATGTGGAAAAAGAACAGCGGATGCTGCTATAGTATGATCGGATTGTGTTCCAGTTTCCCTTTTATTGGTACAGCTGTCCGCCACTGCTTAAGAAGTGGTTTGACAATGTGCTGACCTTCGGCTGGGCTTATGGTCCAAGAGGAGATAAACTTCTTGGCAAAGAGTTCATGATCGCTACGACCACTGGAGGAACGGAAGCAAGTTACAGGTCTGGCGGTGAAAACACGTATACAATCAGTGAATTCCTGCGACCTATTGAAAGAACGCTGATGAGATGCAACGGTACTTTTCTTCCGGTATTCGTTGCGTACAGCGTAATGCAAGCTAAGGATGCTGATTTGGCACATATAGCAGAGAAGTATTCGAAATTTATAAGGGGTTCCAGGGAAGTACTCATCCATTAATGCCCAAATAAAGGGACAGCCTCGTAGAGTTTTGAATCTCTGCAAGACTGTTTCTATCGTGTTTACGGTTTTTGGATTGAATTAACTAAACTTCTTAATATATTGACGTATACATATCAAATAAAGAAATAACGACGAATGTATGCAAGTAATTACTTGCATACATTCGTCGTTATTAGTAAAATATCAGTAAATAGTAAATGATTATAGGAGGCTTACATTTGAAACTAGTTACCTTTTCTCTAAATAATTCAAAGATGGAGCAGTTTGGTATCGTTATTGATGACTATGTTATTTCATTTGAAAGACTCAGGTATCACTCAAACCTCTTCACTCCATTATTAAATAATATTAACAGCTATTTACAGGGCTTGCCCGAAAGTGAGCAGGATGCACGTAAACTTCATGCTCATGCCCAAGAGATGATTTCTGAAAACAATATAGAATCATTTCTCAAGTTAGAGCAAGTCCAACTGCTTTCGCCTATACCTAATCCGCCAGCAGTTCTTGATTTTGGTTTATCTCCAAAGCATTTACTAAATTCAGGATATACACTTATCGAGCATGAATTTAAAGGGATATTAAAACCTATATTGCGGAAGGTTCTCGATAAAGCTTTGCGAAAGACTATTCAAAAATCTAGTATGCCTTATTATAAATGCAACCATTTGTCAATAAATGGTCCATTTGATACATTAGTTTGGCCATCTTATACCTCTTATTTGGATATCGAACCAGAGTTGGGGGTTGTCATAGGAAACTCAGAGGTTGACCCTTCAACTGGTAAGAATAGCACCTCTATTGCTGGGTATGTAATTATGAACGATGTATCTGCACGGGATGTTCAGTTTCCTGATTTTCGTTTACTTTGTGGTCCAGCAAAAAGTAAAGACTTTGATAAAAGTATCGGTATTGGACCTTATTTTGTAACATCGGATGAAGTGGAGAACCCTCTATCTTTAGATGTGAGAGTGGAGATAGATAAAAACAACCGATTATCATGGCAAGGCAGTACATCTGAATATATCTCCCATCCCCAAGAGGTTGTTGACTATCTTTCTAGAATTTTCACCCCACCACCTGGAACCATTATTGGTATGGGGACGATCCCTGGGTGCTGTGGGTTAGATAACAATCAATGGTTATTACCGGGGGATGAAATAGAGATTTCGATAAAAGGGTTAGGAACACTCAAGCAATTTGTTCCTAACGAATTAAAAGCATTACAATCATCAAGATGGAAAAACCGGGAAGAGTTAAAAGCATATTATAAGCAATGGGGAAGTGAATGAAGATGAAATTACCCTCTGTACCAGACACTACTCCTGAATGTAAGCTTACGATTATGAATGCAGGATTTTGCAAAACTAAAAGATCTCACCTAATAAAAGGAGCTGATTCAACAGATATATCGATTCCGGCACTTTTTTTCTTAATTGAACATCCTGTACATGGTAATATTTTATTTGATACGGGTTATTCAACACGGTATTTTGAAGCGACAAAAAACTTTCCTTTTTCACTAATGAATAAAATGACTCCGGTTCAGATAACAGAGAAGGAAAATGCCATAAGCCAGCTATTAGAAATGAATGTTACAGCAAGGCAAATTCAAACCGTTATCCTATCTCATTTACATGCTGACCATGCTGGCGGGATTGCTGATTTTAATGACTCTACTATCTATATAGATAAGAAGGAATGGAGATATGGTCGACAGTCTAAATTAAAATTACTAATTAATGGATATTTAAAGCATTTGTTTGAAAATATAAATCCATCTTCAGTGAAACTATTAGATTTCGAAGATAGTGAGTATTCCTACGGTCCTTTTCTCAGAACGATTGATTTATTTAAGGACAACACGATTATATTAGTTCCACTTCCTGGTCATTCCATTGGTCAGTTTGGTCTACTTCTAAATATTTCAAATCAGGAAAGATATTTCTTAATTGCGGATAGTGTATATCTAAAAGCTAATTATCAGAAGAACAAGGGTGGGTCAATTTTAAGCAGAATCGCTCATTATAATCGAAAACAATATGAAAGTAACTTTCCAATGCTAAAACAGCTAGAGATGATGAATCCCAACTTAATCATTATCCCATCACATGATCCTGATATGTACAAGCAATATATAAATGATACTAAAGTGAGGTTATAATTTTGACACAATCATTCAATACAAGGGGTAAAATACTACAGGCTACCTTATCATTAATAAAGAAAAAAGGATTTCGTGGTGTTACAACAAAAGAAATTGCTCATCATGCAAATATTAATGAAGTTACTATTTTTCGTCACTTTGGTAACAAGATGAACATTTTAAACACCATAATCGAAGAATATTCTTATATCCCTTCCTTTAAAAAGGTGCTACATGAAGAGATTGTTTGGAATCTTAAAGAAGACTTACAAGCCATTACAAAATTATATTTTACTTTCTTTAAGAAAAATGGTGATGTAATAAAAATTGCCTATAAAGAATTAGGTAATTTTCCCGAGTTGGATAATAGAATTACTGTAATCCCCTCGCAGCTTAAAGAATTACTTGTGCGGTATTTTGATAAAATGCAAGAGCTTAATAAAATAAAAAAATGTGATAGTAACGCAATGGCTACAGCTTTCATATCAATGAATTTTGGCTATTTAGTTTCAATGGTCATACATAATCATGATTTCGATGTCAATGAGGAAAAATTTATAGATGATAGTATACAGATCTTCACTGTATTATTAGGTTTCTGAAAATCTTTTTAATCTACCAAACTTTAAGGTCCTGGATATGGGGGAAAGTGAACATTATTTTGTTTCCTTTTGAATGCCCTTTCTTTCCTCCCAGCTTTGAAAGAACCAAATGGCTAAAAAGACCCAGAACCCGCTAATGAAATAAGCTCCTATTACATCACTAGGGTAATGAACACCAAGGTATAAACGGCTTATACCGATAGTGATAATCATACAGGTACTAAACAAAATGAGGAAAAACCGTCCAAGCTTAGAGGGAACATGTCTCCATAGAATAAAAGTCAGAATGGCGTATAAAGAAAATGCCCCCATGGAGTGACCACTAGGAAAGCTATAGCCTGTCTGTTCTATAAGTATATTGATTTCAGGACGAACCCTTTGAAAGATTAGCTTCAAAAGTATGTTCAGGATGCTTGTTCCTAACATAACGGTAGCAAGCAGAATGAGCTCTCTTCTATGGCGCAGGATGACATATAGAAAAAACATGATCAATATAGTCAAAACGACAACTGAGCTTGGATTACCAATAAAGCTGAAAAAAAGCATGATGCTCGTTAATAATGGGTTCACCAGCTTGGAAATGGCTGATAAGACAGATAAATCGAACTGCACAACATGTTCCATTCTAATTAAAAAGGAAGTCCCAATAAAGCCAATAAGACCAGCTAAACTGATTAGAAAGGCTTTTGAGAGTTGTTTTTCTAATGGCATTTCATCACCTACTTGCTGGAATTAATTTGTATCTGTAGTATATGCCATTTATAGCAACTATCACAATCTTTCTTTTAAATCAGTATCTTTTAACTCTATGAACTAAACTAAGTAAAACAAATGAGAACAGTACAATACTTGCTACCCAATAATAAGCATACGTTATATTACCCGACTCTACGGCCACAAAAATAGCAGTAGAGATCGTCTGTGTCCGTCCAGGAATACTCCCAGCAAACATTAAAGTAGCTCCAAATTCACCAAGACCACGGGCAAACCCCAGCATATACCCTGTTAGCAAATATCGCCAGGACAAGGGCAGAGTAACATAGATAAAAACCTGCCACTCGCCTGCACCTAGCTGTCTAGCTGCCGCTTCTAGCTCCGGATCAACACTTTCAAAGCCGTTTCTCAGCATCTGGTAGACCAAGGGGAAAGCGACAACAATGGCCGCAATAACTGCAGCTGAATAGGAAAAAACTAGCGGCTTAGAGAATAACCATTCCACGGCTTGTCCGATCCAGCTATTTCTCCCTAGTCCTACCAACAAGGCAAATCCAACAACAGTAGGAGGAAGGACTAGCGGGAGCATAAGGAATGTTTCCACAGCACTTTTACCTTTAAAACGCCTTCCCTTCATAAACCAAGCAGCAGCTACGGCTAAGAGGAAGGTGAGAATACTGGACACACTAATAATTTTGACAGAAACAAGGATGGGACTCCAGAAGGAAGCACTCATCTTAATTACATTCCTGTAAAACCGTATTTTTGAAAGATTTGAATCGCTTCATCCGTCAATAACCATTCATAAAAAGCTTTGGCTTCGTCTGGATGGTCAGATGAACTAAGTAAGGCAATGGGATATATAATTTCATCATGAAGCTGATGATCGACCTCAAGGGCAATTTCAGTATCATCGATCAAAATAGCATCTGTTCGGTATACAAGTCCTGCATCGACATTACCGGTCTGAACGTAAGTCAGAACCTGACGCACATCACTACCAAAGATAATTTTTGGCTCTAGCTCAGAAAACAATTGCATATTTTCTAAGGCCTGGGTCGCATATTCACCAGCTGGAACCGTTTCAGGCTGACCAATTGAAACAGATTGCACGTTATCGTTTGTTAAGTCCTCGAATGATTGTAGCTCAAGATCACTATTTTTATGTGTGACAAGAACAAGATCATTACGCAGATAATCTACCTGCTCAGTTACTTTATCCTCTGCTTCAAGCTCATCCACCCAGCGAACTGCAGCAGATAAAAATAGGTCTGCTGGTGCTCCTTGATCAATCTGAGTCTTTAACTGACCTGAAGAACCATAGTTAGGAATAATCGTAATGTTTTCTTGTTCATTTTTATACATTTCAATTAAATCAGTCATAGCGTTTGTCATGCTAGCGGCTGTCATTACATGAAGCTCAACTTGTCCATCACTAGAACTGTTAGCACAACCCGCTACTAACAATACACTAGTCATAAAACAAAGGATTATGATTAACTTCATTTTTCTTGAAACCATACAATTCTCTCCTTATCAATTATGTAATATTAATGAAATCCATTGTATTATACCATATTAGATATAACTAATTATAACTAAATATATCTAATTGTATCATTCGTGTGAAAAATGCTTTATAGGATAATGAAGTGGAATTAGATTATAATGAATATATACTAGCTGTTCGGGAGAGTGAAAAAATGAAGGAGAAGTCCTACACAATAGAAGAGATCGCTCAACTATTAAAGGTATCCAAGCTAACCGTCTATGATCTAATAAAGAAAGAAAAGCTTATTGCTTATCGAGTTGGAAGGCAAATGCGAGTGGATGAATCCGATTTACAAGCCTACAAGCAAGGGGCTAAAATTAGTAAAAATGAAGTCCAGCAGGGACCTATTATTCTCAGGCAACAAAATCCTGCAATTCACGGGCAACAAAAACCTGCTAGGGATGGACAGTACACAGCTAGCCCTACAAGACCAGTTATTATTAGTGGACAAGATGTATGCTTGGATATTTTATCTAAGTATATGGAAAATGAGGATCAAAGTTTTAGACCGCTTCGTACCTATGCTGGAAGCTTAAACAGCTTAGTTAGCATGTATCAAGAAGAATGTGATGTTGTGAGCTTACATTTATATGATGCAGAAACGGATGAGTATAATCTACCATATGTGAAACGATTATTGACTGGACATTCTTATATAGTGATAAATTTGCTATACCGATGGGCTGGTTTTTTTGTGCAGAAGGGAAACCCAAGAAAATTAAAGGCTTGGAGTGATATCAGTCAGCCTGGCTTACGGATTGTGAATAGAGAAAAAGGAGCAGGAGCAAGAGTATTGTTGGACGAGCAATGTAAGCTCCATCACATAAAAGCTACTGAGCTTCAAGGATATACAATTGAAGAAACAAGTCATTTAGGTGTGGCAGGTGCTGTTGCCGCATCAAGGGCAGATTTAGGCATAGGGAGTGAAAAAGCAGCACGAATGGTTGGCGTTGATTTTATTCCGTTAATTAAAGAAAGATACGATCTGGTTATTAAAAAGAACGCAAAAAATGAGCAACTGATTAAGCTTATTCTTTCTATTTTACAGTCAGATTCCTTTAGGAAGGAATTGGATTCTCTTGGAGGCTATGATTTAAGCGATGTTGGGAAGATTATGTATGAAACAGATTAACGCTAAAGTTGTGAAAGAGAAATTGGATGCTGATGGGGATATAGCTTTTTGTCTGTGATAGATCATAAAATTATTGACTTACTAAAATAATGTAACTATAATAATTATAGCTGAAGAATAAAAAGAAAAAATGATTTTAAATATAGAATTCTTCAGTATCTATTGACAGATAGGATGGAGGAAAAATACTAATGAGTAACGGAGGGACTACTACTGTGTCTGATTTTTATGCAGCTATTAAAGAAAGACGTTCTATTTACGCTATAAGCAAGGAATCACCAATTTCGGATGAGAGAATTCAAGAGGTTGTGGAGTATGCGATTAATCATACGCCATCGGCATTTAACTCACAAAGCTCCAGAGCTGTTATTTTACTTCATGAGAATCATAACAAGCTATGGGATATCACCAAAGAAACGTTACGTAAGGTTGTTGGTGAGGGAGATTTTTCTGGGACAGAGGAAAAAATGGCGTCTTTCCGTAACGGCTACGGAACCGTATTGTTTTTTGAAGATCAATCCGTTGTTGAATATCTTCAAGAGCAATTTGCCTTATACAAAGACAACTTCCCAGTTTGGTCTAATCAATCAAGTGGGATGCTGCAGTACAACGTTTGGACAGCTTTTAGCATTGAGGGATTAGGAGCTTCTCTACAGCACTACAATCCATTAATTGATGATGAGGTTAAAAAAGAGTGGGGCATTCCTGATAGCTGGAAGCTTATCGCCCAGCTACCATTTGGTAAGCCAGCTGCTCCAGCAGGTGAAAAGGAATTTGCTCCAATTGACACTCGCTTAAAAGTATTTAAATAAAAGCAAAATTCATGGCATAATTGCAAAGCTAATAGTTAAAAAGGTGTCTCACAGTCGTTTTGCGGCTGAGACATCTTTTTTAGCAATATAGAGTGTAAATGAAGAGAGTCTTCTTCCCTCTCTAATTGACAATGAGAATCTTTATCAATAAAATAAAAAGAGAGATCTTTGTACACAAAAAAGATTTTCTAGTGAATTCATGAGAGGAGATGAGAAGGAATGTTTATAGAGACAAAAACATTTACTGTGACGGAGGGCTCGTCACAGAAGGTTGTAGACCATTTTACGGGAGAAGGAGTGATCGAGCACGCTGAGGGATTTATTGATCTGAGTGTTTTAGTGAAACGTGTTAGACGAGGGGAAGAGGAAGTGATTGTGCTGATCCGTTGGGGATCAGAGGATAATTGGAAGGCATGGGAAAAAAGTGAGCCACATTTAGAGATGCATAGACAGAGCAGAGGAAAGCCTAAGCCAGAGCATATAATTGATGTAAAGCTAGGTTTGTATGATGTTAAATCGAGTAAAAGTGCGGTAGTTTCATAAGGTTAATGAAAGGTTGATGAATAGAACAAAGTAGTCGATGGAGCTGTCATTAAAGTCGAAAATCTCGACTTAGATAGCTTCTTTTTCATGTTCAATCGTTTCAGGTTGCAGAACTCTGAAGGAATAGGTATACTCTGTAACTACCATTATGTAAGGACTATCTATTTTAATGTTGGAAATTCTATTAAGAAGATGATTTGTTGTAAAGGGGCGCCATCATGATCATTTCAGATGTATTGGAAGTCAGTAAGGAATTAAATACCCAATTAGTTACAGGGCATAGAAGCCTCCTAAGACCAGTTTTAACAATAGAAGTTATGGAGGTACCTGAGGTTGAAAATTGGGTGACGCAAGGGGTATTGGTGATCACATCCTTTTACTCTGTCCGTAAGCAACCGGATGAACAATATCGCATTGTTAAGGCGCTCATTCATAAAAAGGCTGCTGGTATTATTGTTAAGCTTGGTAAATTTGTTAGTCGTTTGTCGGATGAAATAATAGCTGTAGCCCAGCAACATGATTTCCCCATCATTATTCTACCAAGGGATGTCCCGTACATAAGTGTTTTGACACCGTTGCAGAGTATGCTACACGCTGAACAAATCAGTACCAGTAAAAGTGAAACCACTCTTGCTCATTTTGAAAACAAGTCCTATTTCACGGTAGAGGAAGCCCTGAATGATTTCGCCACCTATTTATCCTGTACAATGTACTTGGAAGATATAGAAGGCAGATTATTATCTTGCTCTCAGGATGTGCAGAAGGATGGATGGAGGGAATCTAGGCTTCTTTTCTCTGCCCCTTCTTATACGGGCTACAAGGAGAAAATCAATGAATGGGTCAAGCAATATGAAGATCATTCATTTGTGATGACAGAGTATTTAGGTCACAAATGGCATGTCATTGTTCCGTTGTTTAGAAAAGGGATACCTTTTATGTTTCTACATTTCGTCTATAACAATAAGCTCCTAAGTGAAGAGATGGATGAACAGAACTCTATCATAGTTAAAAATAAACTTTATATGATTTTGATGGGCGAAATCGTTGAATGGCAGCAAGAAAGAATGAGTCAAGATGAAGAGCTAAGAAGGTTTTCTATTACTGGAGCAGGAGCGTCAAACACAAGCTATGTCTTATTATTTTTTCAACGAGAATTGAATCAGTTTATTAACGAGACGATAGATGCATTTCATTTTCCCACAGACTATTCGTGCTTCTTTCGTAAAGAGGTAAGTCAATTCATGAACAGAATTCCTAAAGTACAACGCTATTTAATCTTCGAAAGAAATATGAATGTCTACGTTCTGTTACATTTTACCACTCAGCAATCATCAAGTACTCTCGAGCTGCGAAATTTACTAACCCAGTATTTGACGAATTCTCCTATCGAGGATTCATATATTGCTATTAGCTCCATGTTTGCAAGACTTGAGGAGGTAGAAGAAAAGGTTGGTGCTGTGACGAAAATCATGGGCATAGGGAAGAAAATGCATGAGCAGGAAAGGATATTTTCCTACAATAAGCTTGGCATTTATGAGTTCTTTATAGAGCTTAGTACTCAACCGCAGGTTCAAGAATATGTGAATAGTATTCTGAGTCCCCTTAGTCAGGCTGATTCTAATCTGCGGGAGACCCTTGTTGTTTATTTGATGGAAAATGGAAACGCCTCTCGTGCTGCAGAGAAGCTGTTTGTATCACGACGTACGATTACGTATCGCTTGCAGAAAATAAAGGAGCTTTTAGGGACAGATTTGGATGATCCTGAAAACAGATTCGTGCTGCAATTTTGTTTGAAAATTAAGCAATTAGATTAAAAAGAGGAGCCGATATGGGCTCTTTTTTCATAGCGTCATAGAGTTTCTTTTACCTAAATGAGAAGGAGAAAGCTAAAAAGACTGCTCACTTCGTACATATACAAAGAATAATCGAACAAATACAATTACATAAAGGATTTAGAAAATAAATAACTTTCATTTTTATCTTATTCTAGCTTGTAGATGCTTTGTACTTATATTTTTCTAAGATAAGCAAATAGTAACTACAAGATTAGCAAAAGGGGTGAGGTAGTGTTAGGAATCATTCGCGTACTGACAACAGAGGATCAAGATGTTTTATTGGAGCATGGACAACAAATGCAGGAGTATTTGAATGTCAAATCAGTCACTAAATGTATTCCTGAACAGCCGTATGGGGTACATGATAAGGCTTCAGAAGCGATCGCCATTCCTAAAATAGCTCAGCTTGCACAGGAGATGAAACAGGAAAACGACATCAAGGTGATTACGATCAGCTGTGCAGGTGACCCAGGGTTGGATGAAGCAAGTGCTGCCGTTAGTATTCCGGTTCTAGGAGCTGGTGTGTGTGGAGCTCGAGCAGCTAAGCTGGCAGGAAGCAAGGTCGGAATTATCGGAATCACCGAAGCTCCACCTGAGAGAATGAAAAGAGAGCTAGGAGATTCTTTTCACTCCTACACCTACGAGCCAAATTTAAGAAAAGCAACCGATTTATTTGCTGTAGATGCTAGTGAGAAGCTCTATCATAAGGTGAGCGAACTGATTGCTGGGGGAGCTGACGTTATTCTATTTGCTTGTACAGGATTTTCAACCATTAAGCTCAAAGATTATCTGAGCCGACACCTAGAGGTTCCTATTATTGATTTAGTTGAAGCTCAGGCCGTTGAGTTTCGTTTAATCGTTGGGGAGGCGGAGTAAATGCAGAAAAAAACGTTTGATATTACATTTATCATCTTTTCTGCTTTCATAGCAATATTTGGTTCAATTATCGGAATGCAATTAATTACGTCATTAGGGATTACCCCTAATACATCTATTATTGGAGCTTTAATTGCGATTATCGTGGCTCGAATTCCGTTAGAAATGTTCAGAAGGTATAGATCGCTAGAGAGTCAGAATCTGATTCAAACTACGATTTCAGCAGCTACCTTTGGAGCAGCTAATAGCTTAATGATCCCAATAGGCTTACCGTTTGTACTTGGGATGCCAGAATTAATTACACCTATGCTGATCGGAGCGGGATTAGCTCTACTAGTTGATGTATTTATTCTTTATAAGGTTTTTGATTCAAGAATTTTTGGAGCCCAAGAAACTTGGCCGCCAGGTGTTGCCACAGCTGAAGCTTTAAAGGCAGGGGATCAAGGGGGTTCAAAGGCTAAGTTTCTAGGACTAGGTATTCTAGGAGGAGCTGTAGGAGCTCATTTTGGTGTAGCAATGTCAGCCTTTGGTGTGGCTTTTATCGGAAATATTTGGGCACTATCTATGTTTGGAGTTGGGTTATTGCTTCGTGGGTATTCTGATCCTATTTTCGGGATTGATATCGATGCGTATTATATTCCCCATGGGATGATGATTGGAGCTGGCTTAGTTGCTCTTCTACAGTTTGTCCTAACGTTAATTAAATCAAGAAAACAATCTAGGCAAGAAGTAAATCAAGAAGAAAATAATGAAAAAGATCGAGTGGACATTCAGTATACCCGTTCAAATAAGGATGTAAAAAGAGGCTTTGGTGTTGGCTACGCTCTTTATTTCGGGATTGCTATTCTTCTCGCTATTATGGGTGGCTTAATCACAGAAATGCCTTTATGGCAGCTAGCGGTGTTTGTTCTCTTTGCTGCCTTTGCTACGTTGGCTACAGAGGTCATCGTCGGAATTGCAGCTATGCACTCAGGGTGGTTTCCGGCTTTTGCTGTTACCCTGATCGTATTAATTGTGGGGATGCTCATCGGTTTTCCACCAGCAGCTCTCGCCTTGCTGACAGGATTTACTGCTGCAACTGGACCTGCCTTTGCTGATATGGGCTATGACTTTAAGACGGGACACATCCTTAGACGAGGAGTGAGCACAGCTCAAGAATTATTTGGACGTAGACAGCAATTAAAGAGTGGTTTGATCGGTTTCGGTGTAGCGATTGCTATGGTTACGCTATTTGCTCAATCCTTTTTCGAGCAGGATCTTGTTCCTCCTGTGAACACGGTGTATGCCGCAACGATTGAATCAGGCTTAACGGGGAATGTGGGTATGCTATTACTTTTATGGGCTATACCAGGGGCTATTATTCAGTTTATCGGAGGATCAAAGCGACAAATGGGTATCTTGTTTGCTACTGGTTTGTTAATTCTAAATCCGATTGCTGGCTGGGCAGTTCTTACTGGAATTCTCATTCGAATCATTATCCTGAAAATAAAAGGACCTGCCGCAGAAGGTGCAATGTATACAACAGCAGCTGGTTTTATTGCAGGAGATGCGTTATATAGCTTCTTCTCCTCGCTTTGGAAAGCAAGATAATGGAGGGATAGATTTGGCAACTAGAACATTAACTAAAGAAGATGCAGAAAAAGCGGTATATGGTGGATGTATTTTAGGCGGAGGAGGTGGAGGCTGGATCTATGATGGCTTGGAAAAGACAGAAGAAGTGTTCAAGCTAGGAAATCCGACTTTAGCCTCTGTCGATGAATTTCAGGATCAGGATTACGTGGTATGTGTATCTTTGGTAGGCGCTCCATCCGCCAAAAATATGCATGTAGACACTAAGCAGCTAATTGACACGGTAAAGCGGATGCAAAAAGAATTTCCTCATCCTATTAAAGCGCTGATGACGAATGAGAATGGAGCATCTACAACCATAAATGGTTGGCTGCAATCTGTAGCAACAGGCTTGCCTTTTCTAGACGCTCCTTGTAACGGTCGAGCTCACCCAACAGGATCAATGGGGTCCCTTAACCTTTCTGAGGTGCCTGGATATAAGTCATTGCAGACATTTGCAGGCGGGAAGGGAGAACAGCAGGTAGAGGGCGCAATTTCTGCATCACTAGACCTTTCTTCCAGTGCTGTGAGAGCTGTTTCGGTACAAGCTGGTGGGATGGTTGGTGTATGTCGGAACCCAGTGGATATAAGCTACATTAAAAAGAATGCTGCGTTAGGTGGGATTACACAAGCTATTGAATTAGGACAGGTATTTTTAGCTGAGCCACAGGGCTACGGTAGAATTGAAGCTGCTTCAGCCTTCCTAGGTGGGAAGATTGTTCAATCTGGTCGGGTTGACCATTTTGAACTAAAGGAATCTGGGGGCTTTGATGTTGGACTGGTCCAAATAGGTCAATTAGAGTTGACCGTTTGGAATGAATACATGACAGCAGAGCAGGATGGTCAAAGACTTGGAACCTTCCCAGATTTAATCATGACCTTTAATACACAGACGGGAGCTCCTGTTGTAAGTGCAGAAATCAAAGCAGGAATGGACATTACGGTCATCATTGTGCCACAGGAGAATATAAAGCTAAGCTCCACTATGTTTAATCATAAGCTTTTAAAAGCGATTGAACCGGTGATTCAACGTAAAATAGTAGGGAAGGAATGAGAGCATGTCTTTAAAATACACCATGGACGTCTTAGAGCTACTTGATGATCCGCAGATTAATGGTGAGGCCGTTATTCAATTATTTGCTAACGTGCAGAATTGCGAGGCTTCTTTTGAAACGGTCGAAGGTCAGCAAGGCTCTACAGACTTCATTAAGATTTTAATCAAAGGGTCAAACGGGAAAAGTAATGGAGGAAACGCTCCATCACTTGGGATTGTAGGAAGATTAGGTGGATTGGGAGCTAGACCAAGTCGTATTGGCTTTGTGTCCGATGGGGATGGTGCTGCGGCAGCGGTTGCCATAGCTCTGAAGTTGGCTGCTATGAACCAAAAGGGAGACGTGCTTTCTGGAGATGTGTATGTAACCACTCATATTTGTCCCAACGCTCCTACCGTTCCACATGAGCCTGTGGAATTTATGGGCTCTCCAGTAGATATTCTGACGATGAATCGCTATGAAGTGATTCCTGAAATGGATGCAGTCCTTTCTATTGATACCACAAAAGGAAACAGAGTGTTTAATCACAGAGGATTTGCTATTTCACCTACAGTTAAAGAAGGATACATTCTTAAATTTAGTGCTGACTTGGTCCGGATTATGGAAATGACAACAGGAGACGCTCCTGTGACATTTGCTGTGACTACACAGGATATTACTCCATATGGGAATGATGTGTTTCATATCAACAGTATTCTCCAGCCAGCGGTAGCCACAGACGCCCCCGTTGTCGGAGTTGCTATTACAGCGAATTCTGCCGTTCCGGGGAGTGGGACGGGTGCCAGCCATGAAGTAGACATTGCTGAAGCCGTAAGGTTTTGTATAGAAGTAGCGAAGGAATTTACTAATCAAAAGATTAGCTTTTATGATGCGCCAGAATTTGAACGATTAGAAAAGCTATATGGCTCAATGAAGCATTTACAGACACTGGGGAATGATTAAGAATGGCGAGAATTGGAGTTTTAACGATAGGACAGTCTCCTCGTCTTGATGTTACACCAGCGATTCAGCAAATCGTTGGGAATGAGGTTACTATCATTGAAAGAGGTGGGCTAGATCGGATTACACCTGAAACCCTTCATCTAATCTCACCGGAAGGAGCGGATACAACGTATATTTCCAAGCTCCGGAATGGACAAGCCGTAAAGATTGGCAAAACCAAGCTTCTTCCGCTTCTTCAAGAAGAGCTTACAGCTCTAGAGAATGAGGTAGATATCGTGCTCATGCTTTGCACAGGAGATTTTCCAACGCTTAAAACAAGGAAGCCTATTTTATATCCAGATAGAATCTTAACACATACCCTAAGGTCTATTCTTCCCGAAGGTGAAAAAATAGGTCTTATCATTCCCTTGGAAGAGCAAAGAGAAGCGTTAAGTGTGAAATGGGATCAATCGGGATTTGAATTAGAGATAGAAGTAGCATCTCCGTATGAAGAAAGTGATCCTTATGCTGCCGGAGCAAGCTTAAAGAAAAGAGGAGTATCGTTAATCGTATTGGATTGCATGGGCTATCAGGCTGAGCACAAAATGAAAGCAAAGCAAGGGAGCGGTTTGCCTGTTATCCTTTCAAGTAGCCTAGTAGCCAGGCTTGCACAGGAATATGTAACCTAACTTAGATGTTCATGATTACCCTCAATCATAGTTTGGGGGGTAATCATGAATTTTTTTAAACATGATATGATGGAAGGAGAGCACATAAAACTAAAGGGGTAGATTAGATGCATGAATTTAACCAAGTGGTCCATAACCTTATGAAAAACAATTTTTCCTTGAGTAAGGAGATATCTGTTTTGATCCTTACAGATGATAGTACGGCTCCTATTGGAGAGAGGTTTAACCAGGCCATGCTACAGGATGGCTGGAAGACCGAATTTCTAGTGATGGAGGATAGAAGTAAGTCAGGGGAGGAACCGCCAGAAGAGGTTGCCACGCAGATGCGACAATATCAGCTGGTTTTTTGTTTGACCAAGCATTCCTTGACCCATACTGTTGCCCGTAAGGAAGCGAACAATAAAGGAATCAGTGTCATTACGATGCCGGGTATTACAGAGGATATGTTTTTACAGGGAGCGATGAGCGCTGATTACCGCCGGGTAGAGGAAGAGACTTTGAGTGTCACGGAAAAATTGACACAAGCAAACAAAATTACGATTTATACAGGTGACAAAGAGAAGCTGACCGTTCCCCTTACAGGCCGGTCAGGGGTACCAAGTACAGGTGTTTTTCGAGAGCAAGGGGCTTCAGGAAATCTACCTTCTGGAGAAGCATACATTGCTCCTGTTGAGGGACAAGCCGAGGGTACCATTGAAATTAATGGTTCGATAGCTGGAATTGGCTTGGTGGATGCACCGATTATTTTAACAGTTACTGAGGGCAGACTTGTAAGTGCGACGGGAGACAATGGGGGTCGTCTTCTTGAACTTTTAGGTGATGGTGACGGGAGACTCCTTGGAGAGCTAGGAATCGGGACGAATCATGCCGCTCGAATAACAGGTAATATTTTAGAGGATGAGAAGGCTTATGATACGATTCATGTAGCTTTTGGCTCTAATCATACTTTTGGCGGAGTTATTAAGACAAATGTCCATATTGATTGTGTGACAAAGGGACCTAGGCTAGTGTGGGAGTAATGATTGCGCTAGTTTTACGCGTGTGAGGGCTAAATCAGTGAGAAAAAAGCTAAAACTTAAATGAGTCAGCATAGTAATGGATGGATAGGTGGTGCATTTGATGTCTCAGGACCTGCTACAAATGATGAATGAAATTGTCAATATACGAAGCTATCAGGATAAGGCTATTCCAGAAAAGGTGCTAAAATCGATGTATCAAGCTTTTGGTATGGGACCGACTTCAATAAGTACCCAAGCGCGTGAATTACTTGTGATTGAAGGACAAGAAGGGTGTAAGCAGGTGGTCGCGGCAACGTTAGATCCTTATCTGACCAAAGAAAGCTTTGGAGCTCAGTCATGGTTAGTACAGGCACCTTTTATAGGTGTTGTTTTGCTCGAAAAAAGAAGGGCACAAGCGCGAATTGGAGAGGCTGGAATTGCCATTGCTTTACAGGAAGCGGAGGCAGCTATCCAGAATTTTCGCTTGCTGGCTCGGTCTGAGGGGCTTGCTACAGCTAGTGTTCGTGAATTTGATGCTGCTACACTGCAACTAAACCTTCAACTACCGTGGTATATGCTGCCAATCGCCATTCTTACAGCTGGATACAGTGATCAAGTCATAGATATTCCCCCACGTTTTTCGCTTGAAGAGCTTGTCAGTAAGGGGGAATGGAAATGAGTGATCCGGTACTACCGAAACAAACAGGACCGATTTATGAACGTGTGAGTTGCCGTTCTTTTGAGAATAGAGAAATTCCCGAAGCTATCGTCCATGAGATCATAACGGCCGGAACTTATGCTCCTGCCAGTGGGAATATGCAGCCTTGGGAATTTATCATTGTCGATGAAATTGAAACAAAGAAACAAGTCGCTGAACAAACCTTTGCAGGCTTCTACTCTAAGGGAGCTAAGTCTCAGCAATGGGTTAAGGATGCTGGAATCATTATCATAGCCTGTGTAAATTACAAACGAACAATCGCTAGATACGGGGAATTGGGATACGCCTGGGCTCCTATAGATACAACATCTGCTGTACAAAATATGATTTTAGCAGCAACGGAAAGAGGAATTGCTAGCTGTTGGGTAGGTGGGTTTAAGGAAGAGGGAATTCGTGAGCTTATGCATGTGCCCTCTTATGTGAAACCAATAGGCCTTATCCCAATGGAATATCCGGCCATAAAAACAGAGCAGAAACAGAAGCTTGGAGCTAAATGGGTTACTCATAAAAATACGTATAATATCCCTTACTTTAATTAGAGGCTTGTTTATATTCTGGACTCTATAAGGAAGCCATGGTTAGTTGATTTTGTTGATGTCATATGCTATACTAACACGTATATTTAGGAACGGAGGGTTGCTGAAAATGGGTATATGTTATGTAAGAATCCGTCATTTTCAATTATGCCAATAATTGAATAGTGTGGCTCTGCCTGTGCAGAGATAACGGGATTTGTCTACCTATTTTGAGTGACTCAATTTTGTTGTTTTCTTTTTGCTTATTAGATCGTTTGGGTTTATTTACTAATCTTCAGTAGTTGTATGCAAATTACTTTCTCAAAGTATGTGTGAAAAGTATGTGTGTATGATTATTTATGGATTTTTAAACATGAATAAGTGTTTATTCGGCTTATTCATTTCCCTTTGATCTACAAAGCTCTATTTCGCTATATTACTTAGTAAATAACGATAAAGATGAGTAGAAGAGCAGGACAATTCTGCTCTTTTTTGCGTTCTTTTTTGATGTACAAGAACCGTTTTCTTCTTTGCACAGGCGTAAGCCTATTTTTTATTTAAAGTAGAAACGGAGGCATCCATTGATGAGAAAACAAAATAAAGGACACAGAAAAGTACGTAAGAACAAAGCTGGACCCAATTTTTCTGGCCAGCATCTCATGCATAACAAACAGATCATTCAGGATATAGTTGCGCTTGGTAATGTAAGCTTGGGTGATACTGTTGTAGAAATTGGAGCAGGTAAAGGAGCATTGACTTTTCCACTAGCTGAAAAAGCTGGGAAGGTCATTGCTATCGAAAATGATCGAGCCTTTACAGCATTACTGAGAACTAAGCTTCAGGATATGTCTAATGTCCAAATAGTTGAACGCGACTTCCTAGAATCTTTTCTGCCACAAAAGAGCTATAAAGTAGTAGCCAATATTCCTTATGCTATAACAACACCAATCATGAATAAGCTTCTTTCAGGTCCTACTGATGCTTTAAAGCAAGCTGTGTTAATGATAGAAGAAGGGGCTGCAAAGCGATTTACAGGACAGCCGATCACTAATCCTTATATTTTAGCCTGGAGGATGTGGTTTGATATTCACTTGGTTCAAGTTGTTCCTAGGAGACATTTTTCACCACCACCAAAGGTTGATTCTGCTATTATTTTGATAAGGAGAAAGGAACAAACAATACCAAAAGGAGAGTATTATAGATTTCTAGGTCTTGCTCAGTGGGCTTTAAAACATCCTCAGAACCCTATTTATGTGGCCTTGCAGGATTTATTTACGCCCCCACAGTTGAAGAGGTTAATGAGAAGTGCTAGTTGTGATAGAAGCAAAGCGATTAGTAGCTTAACCCTACATCAGTGGTCTATTGTGTTTCAGACTATGAAGGAGCATGTTCAACCGGTTCGCTGGCCTAAAGGAAAAAAGGGTAGAATTTAATTAATCATGATATGCTCCCCCTTGTGGTAGACAGTATAAATAATAAAAACTGTTTATAGCAAGGAGGAGCTTTTTATGTCCCGAAAATCAAAAATATCAAGCTCAGAAAAAATAAAAGCACGATCGAGAATTACCGTCGTTGATAGCTTTTCTATGTTTCCTGATATTCGGCAGCCAAGCTTTTGATCTTACGGTAGAATGTTTTATCCTGGAGTCGATTAAACAATGCGTGTGAAGGGTAAGAAAGGTTCACTTCTATTATCCATACTTTTCCGTTATTATCGATACCCAAATCAATTCCAGTCTCATGAGATCGATAGCCAGTATCAGTTGCATGACGAATAATTTCAAAACCAATGCGGATTATTTCCTCGTTTTTTCTCTTGATTTGATCACTACTGTAGCCTAAGGATTTTGCCAAAGCATCATCCACGGTCGTGGCATAGCCTCCACCGCGCCGAACATTGGTGACGATACTATCTTCTCCAGATACTTTCGCCAACATTCCTGCGTATTGCCATTCTCTTTTACCGTCTCGCATCAACATAAGGCGAATTGAGAAAGGTCTTCCATTAATACTCGCTAGATCAATTGCTTTTTGGACAAGGATTGACTGAATGGGTCGTCCATCCGTGACTTTGTGATATAAATTGTTGATTGATTTTTCAATTAACGGTTTACCCTGTACTTTGACGAAACGATAATCATTTTCAGTTTTCCATGCCTTAATCATTCCTAACCCCGTGTGTTGGTTCTTCCCTTTGATGTACACAGCTTGATATTTATTTAAGTATTGCGAAAGAGACTTCTTAGTTAAAAGGGATGTCGGAGGCAAATGTTTGCGGAGGCTGGAGTGTTTGGAATATAACTGATGAAGCTTCCACTTAGAGGGCATATTATCATTCCTTTTCTAGTGAGTTCTTACAATACAGTTTATAAAATATTCAAGTTTCTGCTCACGGCGTTTGGTTAAGAATCAAAACTTTTACCTACCTCTGCTAGTTCGGCTGTTTAGACAATGAGATAAAGATGAATGTGCTCAGTTAGCCCGTTCAATAGCATAAAAAGACACCAACCATAAGCTGATGATTGGTGTGAGCGTTTTTTTCACTGTCTATCACAAAGCTTTGTCTTTTTTTGATCTCCTACAGTAATACATCCTTTTCAATCTGCTTCATTTCAAAGAAATATCCTTTGCGCTCCATAAGCTCATCAAACGTTCCTGCCTCAACAATTGTTCCACTCTCCATCACTATGATTTGATCCATAGCTTCTAATCCAGTAAGACGATGGCTAACAAGCAATAGGGTAGACTGCTTGGCAGCTTGAAAGATTTGCTGATAAATATGCTTCTCCGTTAGTACATCAATAGAAGAGGTAGGCTCATCCAGTAGCCACAGGTGTGCTTTTCTCAACAGAACCCGTGCAATAGCTAATCTTTGCTTCTCTCCACCAGATAAATTTTCTCCTTTTTCAAGCACTTCATGTGACAAAGTAAAATACTCAAGTTTGACCTGCTTAAGCACCTGTAGCATCTCTTCATCCGTTAAATCGTCCTTAGCTAAAGCAAGGTTATCACGAATGGTTCCGAAGAAGAAGTGATTATGTTGAAGAACAACATTTGTGTTATCCCATATGCTTTCCTGTTCAATTTCTTCTACATGGGTTCCATTCAATAATATGCGACCAGAATGAGTAGGGTAAGCCTTCAATAAAAGCTGAAGTATAGTGGACTTCCCTGATCCGCTTGGTCCTACAATAGCCGTTTTTGTGCCTGGCTCAAAACGTAAAGAGATGTCCTTTAAAGCCTTACGCTTCTGAGAAGGAAAGGTAAAGCTTACTTGCTCCATAGATATGGAAGCTCCTTTGCCTGAGATTGAGTTATTATTTTGTAGCTGGAGTAGTTGTTCTCGATTCTTTTGCTTCTCGTTTGAGCTTACACCCTCAGTATTTAATTCTTTGTCATTTGTTATAGAAAATAACCTATTTGAGGCATACCGACTATCCTCATAATGGCTTGGGAAGATAGCCATGGGATAGACATTTTCAAAAACAGTAAGGGCAATCATCACAAGCATGGCTAGGAAAAGTCCATCTAGCTCCCCCTGCGTCACTAGATAAGCTCCAAATGCTAGGACAAGCCATGAAACGAGTAGAGCTAGAAATTGATTTGTAAACTGGCTCATGAGATTTCTTTTGGCCATTTGTTCTTGAGCCACGACATACTCAGCAGAGGAATGAAGTAGCTGCTCGTTTTTGTGTGTTAGTTTTTGATGGATTTTTAGCTCTCGAAAGCCATAAAAGAACTCGGTAGTCTCCGTCGATAATATAGCCCGTTGCTGCCGCACAGTGCTTTCAATTCTTTTTTGTCGTAGTGCAAACCAAAGCGGTAAAATAAAGCCAGTCAGAATAAGTCCAACGATGAATATTCCTGCTACTGCTAGCGAAAAAAAGCTGACGAAGTAGATAGTTGACAGGAATACCATAACCATCACGATTGGTGGATAATAGACGCGTAAAAAGAAATGCTGCAGGCTCTCAACGTCTCCGACGATGCGTGATAGAAGATCACCACTACGATATTTGTGGAATAAACCAGGTGCAAGTGCTTCTAGCTTTTTATAAAAAAACACACGTAGGTTACTTAGAATAGTAAAGGTTGCCTGATGAGAGTAGTATCTCTCGGCATATCTGGCTACTGCTCGTGTTACACTAAAAAGCTTGAGCAGAGCTATGCTTACTGTTAACACATAAATGGGAGGAGCAAGAGCTGCTCTGGAAATGAGGTAGCCACTATTAGCAAATAGACCAACAGCTGCTATACCTGCTAGAAATCCGAATAGAAGGGATAGAAGCACATCTTTTTTTTCTTTCAGCATCAGTTTTGTTATCGTGAAAATGTCCTTCATCCAGCATTCCCTCCTTGCTGCTCTTTGACCATTTGACGATACTCTGCTACATTGCTCATCAATTCTAGGTGGGTTCCTTCCGCTACTATCCTGCCTTTATCTAAGAAAAGAATGTTATCGGCTTGCTTAATCGTATGAAGTCTATGGGCCACTGTGATCATAGTGGCTGTCTGAGATAACTCTCGAATAGACCTTTGTAATATCCTCTCTGTTTGCAGATCCAACCCCACGGTAGGCTCATCAAAAAGGATAATTGTTGGTTTCTTTATAAAGGCACGAGCTAGAGCAACTCTTTGTTTCTCTCCACCTGATAACCCGCGGCCTCCCTCTCCAACAATGGTGTCATAGCCAGCTTCTAAGTCCCCAATCATTTGAGCGATTCCAGCTTTCTCAGCAGCCATCCTGACATCTTGAGGAGTGATAGATGCATCTGCCCCCAATCGAATATTCTCTTCAATACTTCCAGAGAAAAGATAAGGGTTTTGTGAGATGTAGCTTAGCCTATCAAACCAGGTTTTTTCTTGATATTGAAATAAATCGTGCTGATTGACAAGGATTTGTCCTTCTGTAGGACGTACCAGTCCCGCTATCAGATGAAGGAGAGTGGTCTTTCCAGCGCCACTTCTCCCTACAATGGCTACGCTACTAAACGGTTTGAGCCTAGTAGAGATTTGTTCTAATGAAAAGCTGTTCTCTCCATAACTAAAGCTAATTTTCTCTAGTGATAGGTCAGGCGGGGAATCTGTTGCCAAACTTTTCTCTCCCCAAGTTAAAGGTGTCTCTACCGCTGATAGCTCTGCTTCTATTTTGCTCGCTGCCCCCATGCTTCCTCTACCAGCATGAAAGGCACTGCCTAGCTCCTTTAATGAGGCAAAAAACTCTGGAGCCAAAATTAACACAAAGAAGGCGACAAAAAAGGAAAGCTGTTGATAGATGACCAGCCTGAGTCCAACCTCTAATGCAACAAGAGCTATACTGAGCATGGATATAAACTCTAGCATTAGAGAAGAAAGAAAGGCGACCTTTAACACGGACATTGTGGCATCACGATAATCTAAGCTACTTTGCTGAATCTGATCCTGTTGCTGCTTCGCTCGACCTAGAAATTTTAACGTAACCAAGCCCTGTAGGGTGTCTAGAAAACGACCAGAAAATGCAGCGAGCTTTTCCATCTGTTCCTCTGATTTCTTCTGCGTAGCTCCTCCAATCACGATCATAAAAATAGGAATGAAGGGAGAGGTGACGAGTAAAATGAGCCCTGAAAGAGGATTGTAATAAAAAATAGCAATAAGAATTAAAATAGGAACCACCATAGTCTGGATCATCTGAGGATAGTATTTACTAAAATAACTATCGATTTCATCCACAGCGTCCATCATAACACTTACCTTTTGTCCAGACTGCCCCTTAAAGGAAGCGAGCAGAGGACTTTGTCTATACGTATTGAAAAGAGCCTTACGATACTCTTTTTTTACTTTTGCAGCGATGCTTACCCCTAGGCGACCATTAGCATAACTAAATAGAGCTCTTCCTCCTAATGAGAGTAGGAGTAGGCCAAGTGGTATCCACATGTCTTGGAATGGTTTTTTTAATAGGAAAACTCCTTCTACGATCACAACAATCAAATACGCCTGCGCCACAATCGCTAGACCCATTAAGAAGGAGGACGTGAGTAATAGATATCTCTGCTTTTTATATGTGTTCGCGAGGTCTCGCAGTGATTTCATAAGGTCTATCTCCTAGCTATTTATTATTCTTGATTATAATTATACCCAATTTGGAAGTTTAAAATAGGCAGATTAATTGAAGAAATAGAACGATATATGACATTAATATAATAATTAATTATTGTTATAAATGAATGAATAGAAGCAAATTTCTTGAGGGAAATTGGACTTAAAGATTTGCGGAAATAATATATGTATGTTAATATTATCCATGGCTATGATGCCAAAAATTAGATAAAATAATATATTTATATAGCATGAAATTAATAATCTTGATTAAATTTATTAATTATTAATAATATTATAAGGAGGGCTTTGATGATGAGGTTTACTAGATTAATATTTGCAATTATTCTATTGCTACTTATGTTTACAACTAGTGTTTCGGCAAACTCCCTTAACCCTAACGAAGTTGTAGTAAAAGCTTATGATGCGTTAGTAAAGGGAAATATAAATGAGTATGTGAGTTACACAATTGACGAAAGGTTTTTTTCAGAGGAAGCGGCTTTTACTTTATATAAAGAAAATCACTCATCTAATCCTTTGCTTAACTATGAAATAACAGCTGAAGAAAAAATTAACGAAACTTTGTACAAATTCACTCTAAAATTTGAATATAAATCTGGTACAATAATTGAGCATCCTGTTTTAGTAAAGGAGTTTGATGGTAGGTGGGTACAATATATTTCCAATGAACCTTTTGGAAATGACGAAGTAAACTTTTTAAGAAGCGAAACAGCACGAGAAATCATTAGTGGAAATGTATCTGGTCTTGTTACTGTATTCACTTTGAGTGAGCATCCGAGTAACGTGTATATGCGCTTTACTGGTTCTGGAAGTTCACAAGGGGCTTTATATCACTAAGGTTAATTAAAAAAGAATTCTATCTCGATTCAACAAAACAAACTAAAACCTTTAAATACTAAACAGAGGTTTCTTCTAAACTGTGTTAAGATACATAGAGAAGTACCTCTGTTTTTTTGAAAGTTACTTTTATTGATGCACATTTCCGCAAGTGTGAGACATTCCTTCTACATACATTTTTTATATAACCTTAACTCCTAAAAATCTAGACGTTTTAAAAAAAAAGAGTTTTATACAAGATTCATGAACTGAGTTGTATAATTATTGAGGGGGATTTACATGGATAGTATTATTTTCGATCTGGATGGGACTTTGTGGGATTCTACTGACATGGTATTAGAGGCTTGGAATCATATTCTTCAGTCGGATCACAGCAATCAAAAGTCTATTACTAAGGAAGAGTTTCAAAGTGTAGTCGGTATGCAAGTTCAAGAGATAGGGAAGAGATTATTTCCCAATATGGATGAAACGGAACTAAATCAGTTCTTAGAGAAGTGCAATCAGAGTGAATGTGATGTACTTACGAGTCAGGGAGGCGTACTGTATGATAGGCTGGAGTCTGTACTTAAAGCACTTTCTAAAAAGTATAAGCTGTTTATCGTGAGCAATTGTCAGGCTGGTTATATAGAAGCTTTTTATGCGTTCCATCAGCTTGAAAAGTACTTTGTAGATTACGAGAATCCTGGAAGAACTGGACTATCAAAAGGCGAGAATATTAAGCTTGTCATCGAGAGGAACAATCTGCAAGCAGCTATATATGTTGGAGACACGGAAGGGGATCAAAAAGCCGCCGAGTTTGCTGGTATTCCATTTGTTTACGCTAGGTATGGCTTTGGTCAAGCAAGCCGATATGATTTTGTCATTGATCGGTTAGATCAGTTGGTAGATATTCTATAATCTCATTCCTTTCAAAAACCGCTTCGGCGGTTTTTTAGTTTTGATATTAGTTCAGTTTAAATACTAAATAAAAAGATTAAAGGAGCGTGCTAAGGTTTTGCGAACGGATAAATGATATGTCACTAATTATTCTTTAGGAATAAACCTACAAATGATAAGAGGTATAAATTTTTTGAGCTACTCTAATATGGCAAGAAAGATACGCCAAACATTATCAATTGCATGAAAGTTATATAATAAGGTTGGAAATGATCTTGGAGTAGGAGGAAAATATATGAGTGGTGAAAAGCTACAAAGTCTAAAGGCTAAAGAATCTATAATGATTAAAGGAGCTAGGGAAAATAACCTCAAAAATATCTCTCTGGAGATTCCCAAGCACAAGCTAGTCGTTATTACGGGTCCTTCGGGTTCGGGCAAATCTACATTGGCGATGGACACGCTTCAAAGGGAGTGCCAGAGGCAATACATGGAGTCGATGGGAATGGTGACGGACTCTCTGAACAAGCCAAAGGTGGATTCAATTGCTGGGCTAGCACCTTCCATTAGTGTAGGACAGCATGTGACCAACCGTAACCCGCGCTCAACTGTGGGTACGGTGACGGATATCTACACCTATATGAGAGTCATATTTGCTAAGCTTGGAGAGCGTTCCTGTCCATCCTGTGGAACGAAGGTCAAACCTCCGGTACAAGGAGAGGAAGGAAGCGAGCCATTGGCTCTGCAGGAGGATGAAGAGGAGGGGTATTATCAGCAAGAGTATGTAAGCTGTCCGAACTGTAAGCACAGGCTTCCTGCTCTGAGGATGACTCACTTTTCTTTTAATAAGCCTGAGGGGGCTTGTTCTACCTGTAGTGGGCTTGGTACAGTTGCTAGCTTAAATATGGGACTCGTATTTGAAGGAGATAAAAGTATACGTGAAGGTGCAGTAACCCTGTGGGGTGGCATGTACAAGGAGTATAATCTAAGCATTTTGGACGCAGCAGCGAAGCACTACGGATTTACCTTCGATGGAGATATACCTTTAAACCAGTTTACAGAGATTCAGCGTGATGTTCTATACTATGGGGTTGAGAGTGATGAATTCATTAAGCACTTTCCAGATGTTCAAGCTCCAAAAGCAGTAGGTAAAGGGAAGTTTGAAGGAGTGGTGACAGGGATTTGGCGAAGATATCAGGAGAAGGGTGGCGATCAGGGAAGTGGGGAGGCTGAGCTTTTCCACGAGCAGCTTTGTCCAGATTGCCAAGGAGCCAAATTAAAGAAGGAGATTCGGGAGATTACCGTCCTAGATGCATCTATTACAGAAGTGTCTGCATGGTCGTTAGAGCAAGCCTATGAATGGCTAAAGAGATTAAAGGGCGATTTACCAGAAAGAGAGTTAGGTATAGTAGGGCCTATTTTGGAGGATTTACCGAGTAGAGTAGGACGTGTCATAGATGTTGGGCTGGGTTATCTTTCACTTGATAGACAAGCTATCACATTATCTGGTGGGGAAGCACAGCGTCTTAGGCTAGCGTCACTCCTAGGATCAGGGCTGACAGGAGTTTTATACATTTTAGATGAACCAACTGCAGGCTTACATCCGAGAGATACTGAAGGGCTAATTAAAGTGTTGATGCAGCTCAGAGATTTAGGGAATACGGTGCTGGTCATTGAGCATGATGTAGAGGTGATGCGCCGGGCAGATCATGTTATCGATATCGGACCTGGAGCAGGTAGCTTTGGTGGAACGGTAGTGGGCCAGGGGAGCTTAGACGAGCTTATGGAGCAAGAGCAGTCTGTGACAGGTGCTTTCCTCAGGTCAGAGCAGCAGCGGTTAGGTAAATGGAATCGAAGAAAGGCAAATGGACAACTAACCATTGAGGGGGCACGATTACGAAATTTAAAGAACATCGACGTAAGCCTGCCGTTAGGGTGCCTCGTTTCAGTGACCGGTGTATCAGGTTCTGGGAAATCGACTCTCCTGTTTGAACTCTTAGCTAAGGGGAAGGATAAAGTCCCTAGTGAAGGGTATGATCATTTGGCTGGCTTTGAGCAAATAGAGAGCTTGATCATGGTGACTCAAGCTCCGCTTACAAGAATGCAGAGATCAAACGTAGCAACGTACACAGATGTTTTCACAGCGTTGAGAAATCTGTATGCCAGCTTACCTGAGGCAAGAGAAAAGAAGCTTACATCAAAACACTTTTCATTTAACACGGCTGGTGGTAGGTGTGAAAACTGTCAAGGCTTAGGTATCGTAACGGTGCATATGCACTTCCTGCCTGAGATAGAGGTACGCTGTCCAGTTTGCCTGGGAAAACGATTTAAGGAGGAAATCTTAAGGGTTACGTATCAAGGAAAGACAATTTCGGATATTCTAGATCAGACCATTCAAGAGAGCCTAGAGCTATTGAAGGATCAAAAGAAGGTTGCCGAACAAATTAAGCTACTATGTGAGGTAGGTCTCGGCTATCTGAAATGGGGGCAATCAGTCAAAACCCTGTCTGGTGGAGAGGGGCAAAGGATTAAGCTTGCCAAGGAGTTAGGTAAAAAAACAACTAAACGTACACTGTACTTGTTGGATGAACCGACCACTGGCTTACATCCTATAGATGTGGAGCGACTGTTGGTTTTACTTAACAAATTAGTTGACGCTGGACATACGGTAATGGTTGTAGAGCATAATCTAGAGTTCATTCGAGCTTCAGACTGGATTGTAGATATTGGTCCAGAGGGAGGAACAGCAGGAGGAACAGTGTTAGCTTCAGGAACACCAGAGGACGTATCCAAGGTTGAAGCTTCTTATACGGGGAGATTTTTGAGAGAAGAGCTTAGCTAAAATATCTAATTGTTAGCTTATTGTTAAAGCCTATAAGACACAGAAGTTTTGTGTTTTATAGGCTTTTTATGATTTCAATTTAAAGTTTTTCTACTTGTAACTTTTACAAAGCTAGATCGTTTTTATGTACATGAAGATTTCTTGCATGGATCGATTATTAGTCACTCATGCGAAAATCCGTCTATAGAAGTGAATAGCGAAAGGGAGGAACAACATGCTACGACCAGTGGTAGATATTTCAAATGTTCAGAAGATATACGGAAAGAAAACGGAGAATCAGCATTATGCTCTAAATGGGGTATCCCTAACGATTGACCAAGGTGAGTTTGTAGGAATAATGGGGCCATCGGGAGCGGGAAAGACAACATTACTTAATGTGATCTCAACACTAGACCAGCCGACAAGCGGTACGATCAAAATCTCAGGAACTGACCTAACACAAATGAATCAGACTCAGCTTGCTGATTTTCGCTCAGAGAAGCTAGGGTTTATTTTTCAGGAGTTTAACTTACTCGAAAATCTAACCATCTATGAAAATATTGCTTTACCCCTTTCTTTACAAGGCGTTTCATCTAAAAAAATCAAACCGAGTGTAGAGAATGTGGCTAGGAAATTAGGGATTATGGAAACTCTTAATAAGTATCCAACAGCCGTATCTGGAGGGCAAAAGCAAAGGGCTGCCGCTGCGAGAGCTATCGTGCATGATCCAGCATTAATTCTTGCTGATGAACCTACAGGCTCATTAGATACTAAAAATGCAAAAAGCTTGCTTGGTGCGATGGAGGATTTGAATGAGCAGCATGACGTTACCATTATGATGGTCACTCATGATCCTTTTAGTGCAAGCTATTGTAAAAGAATTCTATTTATCCAGGATGGAGCGATCTATAAGGTCATACATCGAACAGGTAGTAAACAAGAGTTCTATCAGGAAATATTGGATGTGCTTTCAGAGGTAGGTACGTCTAAGGCGATGGAATAGGGGGAAGAAGGAATGCTAGCCAAATTATCTTTTTTAAGCATGCGTAAGATGCTTAAGGACTATATTGTTTTACTATTTGGATTAACGATTTCGATCTCGATATTCTATATGTTTCAAACACTATCTCTAAATAGAGATTTTATTGAAGGAAACTCCTTAATTAACTCGATAGGTTTAGTTTTTAATGTAGGGACGTTTATTCTTGCCTTCATTACATTTTTCTATATTTTTTATGCTACTTCCTTCATTCTATCCTTGCGTCAAAAAGAGCTAGGGATGTACATGATGCTAGGTGCTAAGAAGCCTAAGGTGACCCAATTAGTCTTTTTCGAAACGGTGACAATTGGAATCATCTCCATCGTCATTGGGTTGCTCGTTGGTAGTGGCTTAGCTAATGGGGTAGCTGGACTATTAATGGCTCAGCTAGGCTTTAGTGCTGAGGGATTTAAGCCTGTGTTTATTCCATCGATAGTAACCACGGTAATCTTCTACATGATTCTGTTCTTTTTAACGGCATTTGTGAATGCTACGAAGCTTGCGAGAAAGTCTGTTTTAGCAAATATAAAAGCAGATGAGCAAGTGGAGGAAGTGCCGAAATTTGGAACTAAAACGTTTCTGGCAGCGATTCTTGGATTAATTCTATTAGGCATTGGCTACTCTTGTTTAATATTCATGGAGCAGCTAAGGGAAATAGGTCTTATCTTAGGAGCAGTTTGTACGACAGCAGGAACTTATTTAGTATTTATGTCTTTATTACCTGTCTTTGTAGCTAGCTTAAAAAAGAGACGTGGGCTTAATGAGAAAGGATTAAATTCGTTTACTTTAGCTCAGCTACGCTTTCGAGTGAAAAGCTTATCGAGAGTTTTAGGTACGGTAGCTATGCTTGTTGCCTTAGGAGTAGGGGCGATAGCAGGGGGATTTGCCTTTCATCATAACGTCGAGACGATGACCGTATATTTTAAAGCCAATGATATTGTACTTTATGCTCCAACTGAGGAGGACGAGCGTTTACTCAATGAGATGAATATTGTGGAGCAGCATGAGTATCGACTGAAGGTGGATGAAGAAGCTTTTTATCTACTAAAGGATGATTTATTAGCGTCACCACCGATGATTTATACGTACGCAGATGAAACAGACGAGGAGCCAGTCAGGCTAAGGGTGTCAGAGCCACTTTCAGATAGTGAATATGCATTATGGGATTATTCTGATGATGAAAGGCCTGTAGTACCTAATGAATGGTCTATAGCGATTGGGACTGAGTTAAACTTTTATTCCCCGATGTTCAATGGACGTGATGTGTTTATACTAGATCAAGAATTATATGATAGTGAAGACGGTTCGGAGCAGGTTATGTGGGTGGTGAATGTAGATCGATTTTCAGATTACTTACCCCAATTGCGTGTGCTTGACGAACGTCAGGAGGAGTTAGCCAAGGAGCTGTCTTCGGGTTATTTCGGCTGGCTTGGTTCAAAATATAGCTCCTACATTAATACGAAGGCTATTTCAGTAGGTACGATTTTTATGGGCTTTTTTCTTGGGATCGCCTTTTTGATGATGATGGCTAGTGTTCTTATGTTTAAGCTACTTTCTGATGCTAGTAAGGATATAAAGCGTTATGCGATGCTAAGAAAAATAGGGGTGCGAAAAAAGGTTCTCGTCCGTTCCATCTATAAAGAAATGTTATTTGTGTTTACCTTTCCAGCTTTACTAGGATTACTACATGTATTGATTGGAATGAACATGTTTTCATTTATTATAATTGATCCTTATGCTAAGATTTGGATTCCTATCGTCTTGTTCCTGGGAATATACAGCTTGTACTACTTTGTTACAGTTCAGCTGTATAAAGGAATTGTTTTACCGAAAAAAGAATAGCTTGAAGTATGGCAGCTCTTTATTTCCTGCGCCTTTTAGTTTCTCTTTCCTCAGATGAGGAGCTGTCCATACTTCTTTTTGCTGTTAAAGAAGGTTCGAAGCCCATCATTTCCAGCTTGGTATTCAAAAAATTGCGTAATCCCATATAAATGCTAAAGAAGCTTTCATTGTTCTGCTCATTCCACACAGAATAATCAATTCTCGTTATTTCCCAATGGTTTCTTTGGGAATCAATAGATACATCTAACCCTATCTTTCTAAAATTTTCTTGACTTCGACTATTTATTCTATAGGGGAGCACATCTCTATCATTATTCTGATCATAGGCAGCCTTTAGCTCCATTAGCTTTTCGTATATGACGTTTTGACGCTGCTGATAGCTTTCTTGTAAGTGTGCCTGTCTCTGCTCCTCCATTAAAATTTTCATTTCTGCGTCATGCTTCATACGTTCCTGAATACGTGCCAAGTCCTCGGTGGATAATGTCTGAGATGTCATATTTCTAAAGTCGATGCTGGGATAAACGGATTCAATCACGAGCGGGATGTTCTGATGATTAAGCCAATTTCCTTTTTTGCCCAAGATGTGACCAGCACTTTTACTTGCCGTTATATCAAGTAGCCCCATTTCTCCAGAGGGAAGAGTAATTAAGACATCAGGTCTTGTTCCGTCTAACAAATTGGTCACCTGTATCTCTACACCGTCCATACCGTTAATGACTGAATTAACCATTCCTTCAATAACATAGCCCGCAGCGGTGGACGGATGCATGGATTTGCTGTTGTTATCAAATTCGTATTTTCTCAGCGTGTACAAATCTATCTGAGCTTGACTAGCACCGTTATAATCTCCAGTCATAAAGCGAGTATAGGCACTATTGACCTCATCATCAATTTTTTGGGCGATATCCCATAGTTCTTTTTCTACGTCGGATGTAAGTGCCGTTTCGGCAGTTGGTTTGTGAAAGATGGGTGTACGCTGAGCAACTTCTGTTTCTGTGGAAGGTGAAGGGGGCATAACTTGTTGTGCTCTAAAAAGCTGCTCCACAGCTTGATTGCCGATTGTTCTTTGTAACTGTAAGAGAGAGTTTGAAGGAAGAGAATCTACATGTAGCTGGTTATAAGGATTATTTTCTGATTGCTGACGCATACCGTCATCTTTTTTCGTTGTTTTTGCTTGATTGACATGAGCATTTGCTTTTATGGGTACAGAATACTTCATTGTAATTACTTCCCTCACTTTCATTTACCTCTAGTTTTTAGAAAGGAATCTAATTTGCCGTATTCCTAAAGGTCTAGCGCCAAGCGTACCATATCCTGAAGTAGGATCCCATTATCATAAATGTCATCCTGATAATGTCTAGTGAAAAAATCCTTATCAATTCCTACCATTCTAAAGCCGCATTTTTGGTAGAGGGCTAGCTGTACAACGCCAGTGCTGCCTGTACCTACTTCTATCGTTTGAAACCCTGCTATCCTTGAGGTTTGAATGGCATGCTGCACAAGCTGCTTACCTATTCCTACTCCCTGTAATTTCTCTGAGACGGCAACATTTACTAATTCTATGGTTCCAGGTCTTGTAGGTAAAAGGACATAGACCCCTACGATATCTTTTTCTTTTTCAGCAATAAAACACTGTCCTCTCTGCATATAATCCTCGATATGCTGTTGGGAGGGATCGGCTAATAATAGTAGGGTCATAGGAGCAGGCTCTTCAGGTCTAAGCTTTCTTATTGTCATCATTTCCACATTTCATCTCCTTTACTATTATGTTGTGCTAGTTACAAAACAAGCATATAATAAGATTAAGTAAACATTTTAGTATAGAAAGTATTAAATGAAAGGAGGAATTTTTATAAAGACATTACCTGTTTGGGCATCGAACTATTTAAGAGTTCTTGGTTTATCGCAAAAGGAACCGACGTATGATTATCTAGTACAATTGTGTCAGGCTCATTTGTCTACATTGCCTTTTGAGAACATCAGTAAGATGCTATACTATAGGGATCAAGCAAAGAATAACTTTATCATACCATCTATTGAGACGTTTGTTGAGCATGCGGATACATATTCGTTTGGAGGCACTTGCTATACTCTAAACTCTCATTTTCAGCACTTACTAGATTATTTAGGTTTTTCGTGCTATCTAGTTATGCTAGGAAATGAACATATGGGAATCGTTGTTCAGCTTGATTGTGAAAAAGTGTATGTGGACTGTGGGGCAGCTGCCCCTATTTTTAAACCGGTGCGCTTTGAGAGTAATCACCAGAATGTTTCTGAATTTGCCGATGATAGAGTTCATATCCTTCCAGTAAACCCACAGCTTAGTAGTTATAAATATGTTCGGTATACTCAAGGGAAACAAAGTGGCAGGGACTGGGACTTTAAGGCGGATCAAAAGCAAACGATACAGGATTTTCAAGATGTGATCCAAGCGGCAAATAAACCAGGAACAACTTTTATGAAAATCCTACGCTGTCAATTATGGCAGACAGATAAAGGCAGAAGCGTTTCACTTATAAACAATCAATTTAGTATTCGGCACTCAGATGGTCGGGTTGAAAAGCACACCTTACAAACGACCTCAGAAATCGAGGCTGTATTGGAAAAGGAATTTTTACTTCCTAAGCTTCCAGTAAGGAAAGCGATTGACGTACTAGAAGAACTTAACATTCATATATTTAGCGGAGAGAAATCGAGGTAGTGGTTGGAATTAAAGAATAAGGGGCTATCACATATGAATAATCAATATAGATTTAAAAAAACAAAAGAAAATATAGATACGTCTTTTTTACAAAAACGTGGAAATAAGATTGGTACCTCCAATCAGCATGATGTCTCAGGGACACAAGCTATGTTTGGTGGACGTACCTTAGATCTTTTTCAGATGCAAAAGGCAATAGGGAACATGGCAGTGGCTCAATTAGTAAAAGAAGAACAGCAGGAGAAAGAGAGTGTACTCCAGCGAAAGGTAACGTTAAGGGAGAACAATACAGTCTATAGCTCACACTATAATAATTTAGATGAGCTAGAGAAGCTTGTACGTGAGAATTTAGTTGAACCTGGTGTTTATGATAAATTAGAGCCTACAATTATAGAACAGACACTAACTAGATTTGATTTTCAAAACAGAAGTTTTTCAACGATTTCTGCTTTGGTTTCTGCGGTTATAAAAGAAGTTAATCAGACCATAAGGGGCTCTTCTGCTTCAGTAGAAGAAAATGCACAAACTATTCCAAAGTATCTTCACCATTTTTGGGCGGGAGGATCGCTCTCGAAAGCGGCATTAACCAATTTATTTCACTGGCTAGCCAAAGCTAAAGATAATGGATGGGAACAGTACATTATGACAGACTCAATCATTAATGCTAACAGCATGTTTGAAGGCTCGAAACTAAATCATCAGCTAGAAATGTTAGGAGCAAGTGGAGCTACTATTGTAGATATGGCTCAGCTTCCTCTAAATACGGGATATGATGAACGAGATAACCCTGTTTCTAAAGCTTATCATCATTTGAGAGATAAGCTTTTTCTACAGGAGGGGAAAAGTAAGCTACCTTATATTTCTGACTTAGCCCGTTATGTTCAACTGTTTAATTTAGGAGGTGTCTATGCTGATGTAGATATTAGTCCTGGTCAGGTTGATTTATCCCGATCCTTACAGATGCCAGAAGAAACGGGTCGAGTCCCCTATTTAGGACCAGGTTTTCGAACGGAGGATGACGCTAGACGTAAAGGCTTGTTTAGTGAAGAGCCGGGGAAAAAAGAGGCTGCTCTACTTGGTTCGTTCCTGAATGAATATGCCATTGGTAACCATTTTATAGGAACAACACCTCGGAATCCTATCATTAGCTCAACAGCAGATGTTTTGTCTAAAAATATTTTAGAGAGTGGAGTAAGCAATGGTGGAATTGACGTCATGAAAGGGATGAGGAATAGTGGACTGGATCTTTCAGAATCGATTGCCCAATCAATTCCACCGTGGTTGATGGATGTGAATTGGGTTACGGAGGAAAGCAGCTCTATTGTAGATTAGTGCTTGCAGTTTGACTGTCTACGTTCAACTAGATTAGCAATATACAGTGAGGAGTGGAGAAAATGAGTAACAAGATACGTGTAGGCATTATTTTTGGTGGGAAATCGGCAGAGCATGAGGTGTCTCTACAATCAGCCAAAAATGTAATTGACGCGATAGATAAAAACAAATATGAGGTTGAGTTGATTGGAATAGATAAATCAGGAAAGTGGCATATTCATAGAGCTTCAGAGTTTCTCCTTAATGCAGAGAATCCGAAGCTGATTCAACTAAATCGTTCAAACGAAGGGATTGCTCTTGTACCTGGTGAGGATCAGAATCAACTACTTAATACAACTCAAGCAAAAAGCCTGAGTCAGGTAGATGTGGTTTTTCCTATCCTTCATGGTCCCTTAGGGGAGGATGGCACGATTCAAGGGTTGTTAAAGCTAGCCAACCTTCCTTTTGTTGGGGCAAGTGTGCTCGGTTCCGCGATTAGCATGGATAAGGATGTGGCTAAGCGTTTGCTTAGGGATGCAGGTATTCCAATTGCAGATTTTGTTTCCGTGAGTAAGGCATCTGCAAAAAGGATAACATTTGATCAGCTGAAAAGTAAGCTTGGAGCACCATTATTTATCAAGCCTGCAAACCTTGGATCCTCTGTAGGAGTAAGTAAAGTAAATAACGAAGAGGAGTTCAATCAGGCTCTTAAGGATGCCTTTAAGTATGATAATAAGGTATTGGTTGAAGAATTTGTTAAGGGAAGAGAGATAGAATGCTCTGTGCTTGGAAATGAAGATCCAATGGCTTCAGTAGCAGGTGAAATTCTCCCTCAACAAGATTTTTACTCCTACGAGGCTAAATATATTGATGAAAATGGGGCTTTACTCCAAATTCCAGCAGATATATCTGATGAAATGACAAAGCGTGTTCAAGCTATGGCTATAGAGGTATTTCAGGTATTGTGCTGTGAAGGGATGGCGCGAGTTGACTTTTTCTTGAAAGAGGATGGACAGCTCATTGTGAATGAAATCAATACGATTCCTGGCTTTACTAAAATCAGTATGTATCCAAAGCTATGGGAGGTTAGTGGATTGTCTTACCCTGAGCTAATCAAGCGCTTAATTGAGCTTGCTCGAGAGAGGTTTGAACGTGATCAAGAGCTGAAGAGTACGTATGATTGATTTTATGGACGAAAATGAGGATTTATTTAAAAGGTACATAATGATTAAGGAACAAGTTCTCAATCAGTATAAATAATCTTTTTCATAAATACAGAAATGAATGCCTGCAGTAAAAGGAGAGGTCAAATTGAAGCGAGTGGATGTAGCCATAGCCTTACTATTTAATGAAGCATCGAACGAAGTATTGCTGGTAAGAAATAAAAAGGGGGATTCTTCTTACTGGAGTCTGCCAGGAGGAGCCGTTGAATTAGGAGAATCGTTGCACGAAGCAGTGATACGAGAAGCTAAGGAAGAGACTGGATTAGACATAGAAGTGTTAGGGCTTCATTCAGTTAGAGAAGCTTATTTTATAGAAAGAGGACATCACGCTTTATTGTTTACCTTCCATTCTAAAGTAACTGGTGGAGAGCTATGTGTTGATGATCCTGACCAAGATATTATTGAAGTAGAATGGGTTGATCTTGAAACAGCAAATAAGAGAATGCCTTATTTACCAATGCCGTTAAAAGCACCAGACTTTCTTTTAAAGGAACAAAATGCGCAGTATATTTTTCAGGGGAAGGTTGACTAGCTACAGTAGCTAGCACCTAAGTCATTGCATGATATGAAATTTGCTTAGAAATAAGTTATAATACCATAGTAATGTTTGAGACTTAGTACACATATGATATGCAGGGAGGAAATAAGATTGTCAGAGTTAATGAAGAATAAAATCATTGTAGTTATGGGTGTAGCGAATGAAAGAAGTATTGCTTGGGGGATTGCCCAATCCTTACATAAGCAAGGAGCCAAGCTAATTTTTACATATAGAAAAGAGCGTTCATTTGAAAAGCTTAAATCTTTACTTGAAAAAGAGGATGTCAAGCCGTTGCTTACGGTTGCCTGTGATGTGTTGGATGATCAAAGCCTTGAGCAGGCTTTCTCAACGATTAAAGAAGAGGTAGGAACGATCCACGGTGTGGTTCATTCTGTGGCTTTCGCAGATAAGGATGAACTAAAAGGTGAGTATGTAGATACATCTAGAGAGGGATACCTTTTAGCTCAAAATTCTAGTGCTTTTTCATTGGTAGCTGTGGCTAGAGAAGCCAAAAAGTGTATGGACCAAGGTGGAAGCATTGTGACTCAAACATATATTGGTTCAGTACGAGTGGTGAAAAACTATAATGTCATGGGTGTTGCGAAGGCAGCTCTAGAGGCAAATGTAAGATATTTAGCGGAGGACTTAGGGAAATATGGAATCCGTGTCAACGCAGTTTCTGCAGGTCCAATTCGTACATTAGCAGCAAAAGGGGTATCCGGATTTAATCAAATTATGTCTAAAATCGAAGAGAATGCTCCGCTTAGAAAAAATGTTGATCAAGGTGAAGTTGGTGATGCTACTATGTTTTTACTAAGCGACTTATCCAGGGGAGTGACTGGAGATATTATCCACGTTGATGCTGGTTACCATATTATGGGTTAAGTCTGGTGTAGGTGAATGAATAGAATTTCAAATATATTATGGTGAGTAGAACGTTGAGCTACAAATTGTTTTGTGGCTCTTTTTTTATTTTTTACCCGAACCACAATTCTTTCACAAAGGAGTCACTAGACGACACTTCTTGTCCATAAGAAAAAGTGCTAGAATAAAGAGGAAGTATAAATCCAAGCCAATGCAAGGCTATATTTTTCCTAAAAAAGGGTAAGCAAGAAATAACAAGGACATAAACGCAACTAGTTAAGTAATTCGTGATGAATAATGAATAATAAATGCAACAGTTGGTTTGAAAGAGACATACAATGATTTAGCTGATCCAAGAGTTGAAAGGAGCTTAGGGATGACAGAGCTACAGGTTGAGCAATTTAAACGAGTTAGAAAAGAAATGACGAGATTTATGATGCTATATAAATTTGCATTAGATGAAATGGAAACAAAAATAGAAATTCTAAAGGAAGAGTTTCAATTACTACATGATTACAATCCGATTGAGCATACCAAGTCTAGAGTTAAATCTCCTGAAAGCATTATGAGGAAAATTTACCGAAAAAATATCAATTTAACTTTTCCTAATATCAAGGAAAGTATCAAGGATATTGCAGGAATTAGAATTACTTGCTCTTTTATATCAGATATTTATCGTATTAGTGATATGCTTAGGAAACAGACTGACCTTAAGATATTAGAGGTGAAGGATTACATCAAAAATCCAAAGCCTAACGGGTATCAAAGTCTGCATTTGTTGGTAGAAGTGCCGATCTACATGTCTAACGGACAGGAATATGTATGTGTTGAGATCCAGATTCGGACCATTGCTATGGATTTCTGGGCTAGTCTAGAGCATAAGATTTTTTATAAATACAATGAAGAGGTCCCTAAGCAGCTTCTTTTAGAGCTGAAGCAAGCAGCTGATTCTGCGGCAGCATTAGACCAGCAAATGGAGAGGTTACACAAGGATATCCACGCGATTAAAGAAGAAAAATCGGCAGATGGTGTGGGAGAAGAGTTTACTAAAATTATGATTAATAATCAGCAGTTTTCTCTCCCCTCTGCTTTAATGAATCTTATAGAAGCAAATCCTGCTAAGGAAGTACCACCGGTAAAGGAAATAGATCCTAATAAATCGGACGAAGAATGATTAAAGATAAACAAAAAAAGAATAAATAAAGAATGATAGAGTGTTAAAAAGAAGGGGCTTCAATGTTGCCTCTTCTTTTTGTACTAAAAATATGCTGAGCAGTGATATTAATTTGATCTAATCCAGTATGTGCTCCCATCATCCTGACGACCTAAGAAGCCATAGTCAATGAGGTATCTTCTAAGAACTACGTAGTCATCGTATACATTTTTGAGGATGTCATTGATTTCTTTCTCTGTATATGGTCGATTAGCCTCAAACCTCTTCACAATGTGTAGCAATATAGCTAGCTTTCTTTTTTGCTTTTTTGGAAACTCAGCTAATGGACCATCTAATCCATCGGGGAAGTAAGTGCTAAGGATTTTCTCGTTTTCCTGCTCGGTAATAGCATAGCGTTGATCATACATGTTGGGTGTGCGATGTGTTGAGATAAATTTGTCTTCTGGCCTTGCTTTTTCTTCTGCTAGCTCCATAATAGCCAAATAAATTTTAGATGCCTTCATGCCCTCGCGGAGCAAAAAACGATAATTACGAATGGTAGAGGCACTTCCTGCACCTGTTTCCTTCATAATTTCATTGTCATTAAGACCTTCTTGGTACAATTGAACAACTTTCTTTTGTTTATCCGTTAATCCAGTATACTTTTTATCTAAGCTTAGGAGATAATGGAAGACAGAGGTATGCTCATTAACTATGTGTAATCGAGTGAATTTTTCAGCCTCATAAAAGACACCATCTTCTTCATAAACAATTCCTTTAGTAAATTGTTGACCACATATTAAGCAAGTGTAATTCTCTGCATTGTGATCATATCGATAACCCGTTTTCAGCTCCTCTAAGGAAGCATCCCAAATTAGCTGTAAAGAATTCATGTTCAAACAAACTCCTTTATCGTTTGTGTTATTAATAGATATATTATATTAACGTTTAAATAAAATCAAGGTGATTTATTGGATAGTCTTAAGACTAACCTTTACCATCCATCATCATCGTTCCTATTGAAATTGCTGACATACTAAATGAATGAAGTTTTTTGCCAACAAATGAGTTAACGGATTGAAAGAATGAAAGCTTGTTAAATCCATATTTGAATACTAAGATGAGGATATAGCTAGATAAAACGATAAAAAGAAATAACAGCCAATTTAATTGTGCTTAGGATGGCCGCTTTTTAAGAATTGTATATTGGGATAAAAGGAGAGGGAAGAGTATGAAATGGGCGACGAAGGATCAAAAGATGAATTTATTACAGGAGCTCGTCCGTATTCCAAGCGTGAGTGGATCGGAGGCTGAGAAGCAGTTCTCACATATTTTAGCGGATAAGCTAAGAGGGTTAAGCTATTTTCAAGAGGTTGAGGAACATTTAAACATTCATGAAACAGGTGACGGACGGTCGTTTGTAACGGCTCTAGTAAAAAGTAAGAAAGAAACACGAAAAACAGTTGTCTTACTTAGCCATTTTGATGTGGTAGAGGTTGAGTGTTATGGAGAGTTAGAGGAACATGCCTTTGATATAGAGAAGCTTACAACACTAATCTATTCAAAAAAAGACATGCTGCCTGATGAGGTGAAAAGTGACCTAGAGCTTGGAGAATGGTGGTTTGGACGTGGTGTGATGGACATGAAATGTGGGCTTGCCATACATGTTTCTCTAATTGAACAGGCAAGTAAGGGTGAATTTGAAGGAAACCTTTTGCTTCTTACTGTACCTGACGAGGAGGTCAACTCTGTTGGCATGAGAGCAGCAGTACCAGCCCTAGTAGCTCTTGCAGAAGAGCATGAACTCGAGTACGAGCTGTTAATAAACTCAGAGCCGATGGATCTGCGTACCTCTGGAGATAGAAATCATTATTTGGAAATGGGATCTGTCGGTAAGGCTCTTCCAGCGTTTTTTTGCTATGGTAAAGAAACACATGCGAAGGAGCCTTTGAACGGATTGAATGGAAACTATATGGCCTCCGTGGTTACATGTGAAATGGAGCTGGAGGATTCTTTTTCTGAACCCCTAGAATCTGAGCTAACCCCTCCACCAACCAATCTTATTCAAAATGACCTGCTAAAAGAGTACTCCGTAACAATACCGTATCGTGCCGTGACCATGTTTAATCTTTTTTTAGTAGAGAAGACAGTAGAAGAATACGTTGAGCCGCTATTAGGTGTAGCTAAAAGGTCAGCAAAAATCATAGAGCAACGACATGCTGGAAAAGTGAGAAGGTATGGCTTATCAGAGGGGATAGCTGAAGTAAAAGTGAGGGTTTTTCAATATGAAGAATTATACCGCTATGCCTGTGAAACATACACAAAGGAAAGAGTAGATCAGCTCATAGAGCAGGAATGGAAGAAAGCAGATTCATTCATGGAGGATCGTCAGTTGGCTACGATGCTGGTGGATGTACTTGCTTTATTATGTAAGGACCTAGCACCCATGATTGTTTTTTTCTTTGCACCACCTTATTATCCATCCATTAGCTCTCATAAGAATTCATTCTTACAGGATATCTGTACAAAGTTAAGTGATTATACGGAGACAACCTACGGATTTTCTTTACTCCACCAAAACTATCATTCAGCAATGATGGATCTTAGCTACGTAGGCTCCGCTACGATGTCAAAGTCAAATAAAATCCTTACAAAGAATATGCCGTTGTGGGAGAAGGGTTATACGATTCCTTTTGAAGCGATGGAGAAATTCAGTATTCCTGTTTTGAATCTTGGTCCATACGGCTTTGATCCGCATAAATGGACAGAACGCCTAGAACTAACATACTCATTTGAAGTGCTTCCTGATCTGTTAACAAAGTGTTTGCATCAAGTTTTTCAAAAGAGTTAGGGAGTAGGTTATTACAATGAACAGACATTTAAGAAAAGCTTCTATTGAAGCGTTCTCGAAGAGGCTGTCTAGTCCATCATTATAGGAGGCTTTTACATGCAGCCAGAATTTATAAAACTTGAGAAATCATTGCATCAAATTTTATAAATTCTTAGACTGTTAGAAAGCCACAAAAACCTCTATTATTAAGGCTTTTTGTGGCTTTTTGATTCTATACAATTAGGATAACTGCTCTTCAATCCGTATTAATTGATTATACTTGCTTAAGCGTTCACTTCTTGCTACAGAGCCTGCTTTAATTTGGCCTGAATTGGTGGCTACAGCAAGATCCGAGATAAAGCTATCCTCTGTATCCGCTGAACGATGTGACATTACGATACCGTAGCCAGCTTTTTGAGCTTCTTGAATGGTATCTAGTGTCTCAGTTAATGTACCAATTTGATTCGGTTTTATTAAAATAGCGTTGGCTACATGTTCTTGTATACCCTTCTTTAAAAAGCGTGAGTTTGTAACGAAGATATCGTCACCTACCAATTGAAGTTGTTCACCTAGCTGCTGAGTAAGGAGGCTCCAGCCGTCCCAATCCTGCTCATCAAGTCCATCTTCGATTGAAACAATCGGATAAATAGAAGCAAGATTTTTATAGTATTCAACCATCTCTTTGCTTTGTAGCTTCTTCCCTTCAAAATGATAATAGCCTCCATCGAAAAATTCACTCGCAGCTGGATCAAGCGCGATAGATATATCTATTCCCGGTCTATGTCCTGCTGCTTCAATCGCTTGAATGATGAATTGGATGGCTTCCTCACTTGTATCTAGACGTGGGGCAAATCCTCCCTCATCACCTACCGCTGTAACGAAGTCTTTTTCAGCAAGCAATCCCTTTAATTGATAGTAAACCTCGGCACCAAACCGTACCGCTTCTCTGAATGAATGGGCTCCATGCGGAACAATCATAAACTCTTGGATATCTATTCCTGAGTCAGCATGTGCTCCACCATTGATAATATTGAACAATGGTGTTGGCAAGGAACGTGAGCCTTGAATTCCACCAAGGTACTGATAAAGAGGGATGTTTAAGGTTGCAGCAGCAGCTCTTGAGCAAGCCAAAGACACACCAAGCATAGCATTTGCTCCAAGCCTACTTTTATTTTCTGTACCGTCTAGGCTAATCATTGAATGATCAATCTGCTTTTGATTAAAAACACTCAGACCTTGAAGCTGAGTTAAGATTTCTCCCTCTGCGTTTTGAATTGCTTTTGTAACCCCTTTTCCTAAGTACCTCTTTGGTTCCTTATCTCTGAGCTCAAGAGCTTCATTTTCTCCAGTTGATGCACCAGAGGGAACGGCAGCACGACCTAAAACCCCTTCAATCGTAATGACATCAACTTCAATCGTTGGGTTACCACGTGAATCAAGTATTTCTCTTCCTTTTATTTGTTTAATTAATCCTTGCATAACCAGTCCTCCTTTAATTCTTATAAATAACTGTTGTTCTGTTCATATCTTTAGCGTAAGATATAATTAAATATAAATAAAATATATATTATTACACATTACATATAAATAATTTATATAAGGAGATGAGGTTATGAATCTTCACGCTTTAAGATTGTTTTATACAGTAGCAAAGCTCGGTAGTGTGACTAGGGCTGCTGATGAGCTGAGAATTAGTCAGCCCGCGGTGACAAAGCAAATTAAACAATTTGAAAAGGACATTAGCACAACATTATTTGTACCTAGGAATCGAAGAATTCAGTTAACGGATGCAGGGGAAATCTTAGCTGAGCAAGCTGAGAAGCTCTTTTCATTAGAGCGTCAAATGGAAGCTTATTTAAAGGATTATGCACTCGGAAAGACGGGCACTATCCGTTTGGCAGCGACCTATTTACCGGCAAATTTCCTTATTCCAGCCTGGGCTGCTCAGTTCAAGAAGGAGCATGAGGATGTAGAGATGATGATTACAACGATGAACTCTAGAGAGGCTTTTAATCAATTGATCCATTTTGAAGCAGATGTAGCTGTTTTTGGCGGAGGAAAGGACGAGCAGGAAACAGATTTGATCCACTGGGACGAGCTTTTTCAGGATGAACTATGGTTTGTTGTTCCAAAAGGGCACCCGTTTGCAAATAAGGAAATATCTTTAGAGGAAATGGTAACTGTTCCATTTATCATGCGAGAGGAAGGTAGCTCTACAAGAGAAAGATTATTTGCCTTGTGTAAGACTTATCATGTAAAAGCACCTAAAATATCTCTACAGTTCAGTGGATTGAATGAATCAATAAGAGCTGTTTTAGCCGGGTACGGTGCGATTTTTATATCCTCACTTGTTGTACGTGATCTAGTAGAAAAAGGAGAACTATCACAGGTTTATGTAAAAGGGGTACAGTTGAAAAACAGTATCGCTATTTGGACTAGAAAAGGGGAGGTCTTAACACCTGCTGTACAAAGCTTTGTCGATTTAGTTAAGAGCAGTACCCATGTATAGTTAAATAGCTGATTTGATATTGAGGTGAGTGTAAAATAAATGAATCATAAACATATGAAGGATGATACATATCTTCAGAGAATATAGGAAAATGTTCATTCTTAGAAGGAAGTCTACTTTTATTGTAGAACTAGCTTTTAGTAGTGTGAAAAAAATTATTTTGTACATAAGGAGGGAGGCTTATCATTGAAGTGATCGATTATCTATTGGAAGTAAAGAGAGAAAATAAAAAAGAGTTGAAGACTTATACAGCTAATCTTTCCCTAGGATTATCTAATCCAACTAGCACGGAACAAATTATTCCGTTTCTCAGTCCTAGAGAACAACAGGAGCTAGAACAATTTAAGTTTGAAAAGAGGCGCCGCGAGTACAGTTTAGGGAGATATGTAGGTAAAAAAAGTGTTCAATCCCTCTTAAATAATACAGCCATGGAGGACATCTCTATAATAAATGGTGTGTTTAATCAACCGGTTCTCTATTATCCAAATAGTAGTGAGAGGATTCAAGTAAGTATTAGCCATGCTGATCATCTCGCCGTTGCTCTCGCCTTTCCAGAGGAGCATCCAATGGGGATTGATGTTGAAAAGGTGTCAGGAGACAATGAAGAAGCTTTATTGAGACAGATGTTAGATACTGAGCTTGAGTTGCTGAAGGGGCAGCAGTTATTGCTGAATCAGGGATTAACGCTATTATGGACCGCTAAAGAAGCTCTTTCAAAGGTATTGAAAACGGGTCTTACTGTCCCTCTGTCCGTTTTGGCTATTCATCATTTAGAAAAAACAGATGAAGGGTATATGTGTGAGTTTAAAAACTTTCTTCAGTATAAGACGTATAGCTGGCTATTTGATTGCTACGTTTGTAGCCTGTGTTTACCAAGAAATAGTTTGCTGTGCTCTAGTAGTGAAGAGATAAGAAAAGTGCTTCTAGCTTTGCTCAATCACCAATCTACTAAAACGTTTAATTAAAAGAAAGAATTTTAATAGATAAATAAGTAAAATGTAATAACATTCAGCTAGAGTAAAGGAGATGGATATATTGAGCTTTTCTTATTTCGCCATGCTTGGCACAGTATTAATAGGTGTTTTTTTAGCTCTTAGGATAAGGCACAACCGTAGGTGGGCTTTAGTTGTTGGTTGCCTTTCCTGGTTTTTAACTATCTTTTACTTCCTTATAGAGTTCTTCGTTATAAAAGAGTCAATGGTACCATACTCATTTTTAGATCAGCCGATGAGTGATTTAGGTGTTACTGTATGCGGAACCAATACGTATCTACTGGCCCCCTATGAGATTTGTTCACCTGCTCATTTACTTATGAATTGGACGTTTACAATTACGGGTTTAACAACCGTTATTGGGGCGATCTGCCTACAGCAATTTTGGCCTGCAACAAGGATGGCAAGAGTGGCTACATGGCTTCTTATTATCTTTGGACTAAGCATGTCTGTTGCGGGTATTATTCCCGCAGATGTTAGCTTTGTCTGGCATACTTTAGCTTCACTTCCAGGTATGTTTGTCCAGATACCAGCTTTGTTTTTACTAGGAAAGGCAATAAGAGGTATACGGCCAAAGCTTGCTACATGGAGCTATATTTGTGGGGCCTTGACAAGCGCTGTCTTACTCTCACTTTTTCTACAGGCATTCATTTCACTTCCTGGCGGACTACTACAGCGATTGCTTTACGCTTCAGTATACGTATGGAGCATGGGTACAGCAGTAGTTATTTGGAGGAATAGAGGGCATTTACTTTCTAAAGAAATATAGAATGACTTGATTAAATGAAAAAGCTGACATATCCTGTACATGTATATAGGAGTTAAACAGTCAACTGCATTATGAAGTGTATCGTGCTGTTTACTTTGCTATACTAGGCTGGATACATCCAAGGGAGGTACTATTCCTGATAGAATAAGCAAAAAGAAGTAGGTCTTAACGTTTAGAACGCTGTGACCTACTTCTATTCTTAGAAGTTAAATAAAGCCAATACTTTCTATGCTTTAAAACGATATCTACGAACAAAGGTAAATCCACCAAAGGCTACACCTAGAAAAGCAACTAGCCACCAATATAGATTTCCAGGTACGGATGAAAATATATTTCCTTGTACAGGCCCACCTCCTGCACCTTCCTCGTCTTCATGTAAAGGGATGGCTTCCCGGTATTCATAAGATAGAAACTCAGAAAACTGTTCTAGTGAAAGCTCAGCGCTTGTTGAAAAGTTAGAAATGACCTCGCTTCTTTCAGCAATATATTGCTTCATCTCTTCCCCTATTGGGCTGACTGTTAGCTTTTGCTCATTAAGGAAGTAGCCAAAACCGCTCATAGGCTCATATAGGTAGTCTTCATGGGGCTGTCTACGATCTAACGCTTGAGCCAATTCCATATAATGTCCCAGCCTTACAATTTCAAAGCCACCCTCAGGACTTTTGGCTATTTCAAGAGCATTTCTAGCTACACCATTTTGATAAATAGCAACAATCCATTCTCCTTCAAACTGAATGCTTGGCTTAAAGTTCTCATCCTGAAGTATGGTATGGACGGGGTGTATGGCCCCCGGTGAAATGTCTCCACGCTCTACCTCAAAATTAAAGAGATCCTGAGAACCTTCCGCAAAAATCTCATCTACAAATTGATAAAACTCAGTATCTAAAACCTGATATACATCCTGAGGCACTTCATCGGTCGTATAAATGGGTCCAAATCCCATTAGTAAAATTGAACTTAATATAACCAGTAGGACAACATATTTTTGCCTCAACACATGCTCACCTCCCTTTATTTATACATCCCATATCGTGAAAGAGTCCAAGAATATTTTGAATTACTTTTCATATAGCTATGTTTTTCTTTGACTGACTTCGTTCCTGATGTTGTAGTGCTGATATGAATGTACGTGACCATATTATTTGTATCATTGTAGCCAATGACTGGTGTTGCGTGATGGGTCCCGGTTTTCTTACCGTTGTTATTGAGCCATGACCTACGGAGAATGAGAGGTCTGCTGTTGTTAATCTCCGTTTTGATACGAGAAAAAGTAACCGAACCAGAAACTTCAGTTCCGTTGCTTTTAAAGCCTAGCTGTTTAAAAATATTTTGATAATTTGTCCAGTTACCTGTGTTATTAGGACATGAGCTTGACTTTTTCCCCCACTTATAAAACTGACACTGGGTGCTTTTGTTTCCAGTGTGGAAATTAGCCACTGATTTTGCAGCTGCCACCCAGCACCAATTGCTCCACGCTTGAGGGTAAGCCGTCACTTTTAATTGTTTTGACGCAAATAAAATCGGATTTGTTTCCAGATCGAAATCATCAGCTCCAACCGGAGAAGCTGAGAAAGCAAGTGAAGCAGAAAGTAACAATACGAGCAACCATTTTGAACCTTTTCTGACGTTCAATACAATACCTCCATTTCTGTTTTAGATTGATTAAATATCCTCTGATGTCATAAATTAGAATTACGTAGTATTATTATATTCATTTTAAGTAAAAAACACAATATTTATTTTATTTTGAATTTTTAAAATAATTTATAATGGATTATTGCTTGTTTTTGGTGATTTTTGAATAGGGATTACAAAGCTTGAAGGTTGACAAATGCTTTACAATGTCATTAAATGATGGTGGGCTAAATAACGTTAGATTTGAAAAACTTGACAGAACAGGGGTTTTAACTTTGAAGAAATTATGGCTTTTAAAGGTATTAGTCTTCCTTTTATTGATCAGTGCTGCGTGTAGCTCTGGAGATTCAAATGGAGATGAAATTGAGGATGAGGCTAACGAAGAAGAAGGGATTAATCTAGATGATTATATTACTGTAACGGATGGAGAATTTGACATTCCACCTGTTGTAGCGAGAGTAAATGATACAGAATTTAGTGATGATATTTTAAAATATACGATTGCTTTGTTAGCTAGTTATGGGGTCATTCCTTCAGAGATTACTGTAGAGGAGCTGAGAGAACGTTCACTTATGGAGCTTGATCAGATGATTAGTGCCCATTTAATAGAAGAAGCCGCGGCACAAACCACTTATGAGCCAACCGAGGATCAAATTGAAGAGCAAATGGGACAGCTGGAGGAGCAAGAGGAGTATGCTCAGTATACAGAGGAGCAAATAAGAAGACATGCTCTAACCATGCTGAAAAATGAGCATTATATCACTAGTCAAATTGGTGAAATTACCGTATCAGAAGAGGAAGTAAGAGCGGAGTATGATGCATTTTTAGATCAGGCTGAGTATGAAGTTATGCCATTTGACGAGGTCAGGGATGAGCTAGAGGAAATTTTAATTAGAGAGAAACGGATTGAAGCGGAGCTTGAGCTAGCTATTCCTCTTAAAGAAGAAGCTACGATTGAAATCTATATTTAAGATTAGATTCAAGTAAAACTGAATAGTTTCATGAGAATTGTTCTAGAAAGAGTGTAGCTAAAACAATTATTGCAGGAACACGCCCCCTTTTGCTGTATGTACAGCTTAAGGGGTTTTATTTTTGCTAGTCCCTATTGACTTTAGATTGGTTCTATCCTATTATATATTAAGTAAATAACTAGATAGTTACAAGTTGAAGAAAGGTGAAATTATGAAAAGAGATCCTCAGAAAACCCAAGAGCTAATATTGGAAGCAGCTACGAAGAGATTTGCCGTGGGAGGAATGGCTGGAGCTAGAGTGGATGAAATTGCTTCAGATAGTGGAGTAAACAAGAGAATGATCTATCATTACTTTGGTGATAAGCAAGGTCTTTATGCGAAAGTATTACAGGTCCAAATGCAGCAAATGTTTAGAGATATTAGAAAGCCGCGGTCCCAAACGGTAGATGAACAAATCCGAGAAGCAATTGAAGCTTATTTTGATTACTGCCGAAGTAATCCGGCCTACATTTCAATCATGCAGTGGGAAATGGTTTCAAAGTGGAGCACGTTGAACAGTATGGCAGAAGAGGTAGGGGGCGAGCTTTATACCTTATTAATTGAAATAATAAACGGGGGGATACGAGAAGGGGTTTTCCATGCAGAGACAGATGCAAGATTGTTTATTACCCTAGCCACCATTCAGGTTTTCTGTTTCTTCCCAATGCTTTATCATCCCAATTTATTGCATGAGGGTACGGCGGTACCAATAAGTGAAGCTAAGGTTGAAGACTACAAAAAAAAGGTAGTCGATCAAATCATGCGCTCCTTAGAACCATAATGTATAGAAACTTGACCTGATGAAAGGAAGAATGAATCAATGGAACAGCTAGAACAAATTTTTCAGTACTCTTTACGAATTACACCTGGCTTAATTCTTATCACCTTAACTTATCTTCTCCTGCCACAGAAAACGGTGATGGCTAAGCTCTTTTTACTTGTATTTGGTTTCATATTAGTACGAGATGCCATGACGCCGATGGGCTTTTGGAGATTCGGTGTTTCAGAAAACACGGTATGGGTACGTTTCATTGAGGATGGCTTGATTTTAACCACTTTAGGAATCATTTCTTTACTTTTTACCGTAGCCATAGTGTATCTTAACCCTAAATTAAAAGAGTATTTGGTATGGTTTGGTCAAAACAAACTTGCTTCTATAGGGATGGGGCTAGCTGGTGCTGTAATTGTTATCCTGCCATTTCTTTATATGTATAATGTGGCTCCTGTTGAACTGAGGGGTGGCATTGTCCCAACTAATCTTATCGTCCCATTGTTAGTGTTAGCCCTGTTTGGAAACCTGATGGAAGAGGTTCTATTCCGAGGCTATCTTCAAGGATATTTCGAAAAAATTACTGGTCCTTGGCGTGCTGCTATCCTATCAGGATTACTTTTTGCACTAGGACATATCTTCTTATCCGCCACTGTAACTGATTTAGGTATAGCTATATTGATCTTCACACTTTATGAGGGAATGGTTTGTGCTTTTGTAAGAATGAAATACGGGATCATCGCTTCGACTTTAACTCATGGTTTAACTATATTTGTATTAGCTTCTGGTTTACTATAAAAGCTAAAGGTTGTCCTAAAGCCTTCACTGAACTGCCACCTGTCAAGTAGACAGTGGAATAAATAAAAGCTTAACACCAATCATAATTATGTGGTTGGTGTTATTTTTAAGCTGCTAAACTTTTCAGGTATTGTCTGTACTCTAATGGTGTCATACCATTCAATCTCTTTTGGTATCGATGGCGATTGTAATATTCTATGTAGTCTATAATGGCTGCTTCCAACTCCTCATACGTGCGAAATCTAGCAAGATAATACATTTCGGATTTTAACATTCCCCAAAATGATTCCATCGGACCGTTATCGATGCACCTAGATACCCTCGACATGCTTTGAATCATTTCTGCCTCATCTAATTTCTTCTTAAATTTTTTGCTCGTATACTGATAACCACGATCACTATGAAAGATAGGACGAGCATTTGGGTGAGCTTGGTGAGCCAGATCAAAAGTTGTAAAAACAAGGTCATTGTTGTTGGAATGTCCGATGACAAAAGAAACAATACTTTTATCCGCTAAGTCAAGGATGGCACTAAGGTAAGCTTTGCTTTGGGTACCATATTTCATTTCCGTTACATCGGTCAGCCACTTTGTTCCGAATTCAGTGGAGCTAAACTCTCTATTTAAGATATTTTCTGCTGTAACTTGAGGTGTTGATTGGATGTATGTCTTTCGCTTCCTGCGGCATACCGATTTTAGATGTAACA
>NZ_JAUSTY010000022.1 GCF_030813115.1 Bacillus horti
CTGTCACATAGAATAATGATTAGAAAGCTGAAAACAGTAATGATTTGCTTCTTACATAATATATTTTTAATAATTACTTTGACAGGTAGAGTAATATGCTGTACTATTACTCTGTCACATAGAATAATGATTAGAAAGCTGAAAACAGTAATGATTTGCTTCTTACATAATATATTTTTAATAATTACTTTGACAGGTAGAGTAATGTGAGTTATGATTATTCTATCTAATAGAGTAATTTTCGGTGGTAAGCAGGGAGGGGTTCGTCATTCGAAGTGATATTATTCGTGGACATTTAGAGCCGATTATATTGCGCCTGATTCTGGAAAGAGATCAATATGGCTATGAGATCTCTAAGGAAATCAGTTTACGAACAAAAAATAGATTTCACATAAAAGAAGCCACTTTATATGCTGTGTTTCAAAGGCTTGAACGTAAGGAACTTATCGAATCCTACTATGGTGATATCTCATATGGAGGAAAGCGGAAGTACTATCGTATCACTTCATTAGGCAAAGCCTACCTCAGGGAAACCATTCATGAGTGGCATGAAACTAAGGAAATCATTGATTTGTTTATGGAGGGGTTATAGTGAAGAGAATCAAACAGCATATAGATGAGCTATTCAAGGGTGTACCCAAAAGCGAAAAACGAGAGAAAATCAAGGAAGAAATCGTAGAAAATCTAGAGGAGAAAGTCTTTGATTTAATGGAGCAAGGGAAGGCTGAAGAGGATGCTATTAATAAAGCTCTTGTTGAATTTGGTGATATTGAAGAGATCAAGAAAGAGCTAGGGGAACGACATCCAAAGAAAAATACCTCCAAATATAATTTAGGGTTCTCCTTATGGGGAAGCGCACTAATTATCTTACTATTCGTTTTTATCAACCTTTATTATACGCCTAATCATATTTGGTTTGTATATCCTACATTTGTAGTATTATGGTGGCCTTTATCCTTATTTTATTATTGGCTGCGATCGAGATGAGGAGGTTTCATAAGTGGATAAATCTAAAGTAGGCTTTGTAGTAGCAGGAGGAATCATGACCATTCTCTTTTTATTGGTTGTTAATCTTCTTACTAGCACCCTTTTCATATGGTTTATCTATCCTGCTTTTGGTATTTTGCTGCTGATTATGAATATTGTTTTTATTAATAATAGACAATATAAGCTTCAGGCCGTGTTAGCAAGTGCTTTTCTAATAGGATTTCTTGTAACGGTTAATATGGTTCATAGTCCTTCCTACCCTTGGTTCATTTATGCTGTTTTTCCGATCATTTGGTGGCCGATCTCAGCCTTCATTGGAAGAAAAGCAGGAACCGTTACGTTTGCTCTAGTAGCGAGTACAAGTATAGTCCTATATTACGTCATATTGAACAATGTCATGGGTCACTCATATCCATGGGCTATCTATCCAGCTTTTGCAATTTTGTGGTGGCCATTAACGTTATACTACGTCAGGAAAAAAGAGTACTTCCGATTTTCCGTTGTCGCTGCTACCTTTGTCATCCTGTTTTTCACCACAGTAAACGTGGTTTCAACACCACATACAATTTGGGCGGTATATCCTATGTTTGCTGTGTTATGGTGGCCGTTAAGCATGTATTATTTTTACGTAAAAAAGCATGATCGTACACCTGTAGAGGAATAGTCAGCTTTAAGTATGTTAAACAAAAACAAAATAAATAAACACCTAAGGGAGGAAATTCATGCACAATCAAACTCATCGTCATTTGCTCAAGGAAGTTGCACCCTATGAGAAATCGAATTTGAAGGCAAGTATTTGGCAAGTTTGCAACACCCTTATTCCATTTTTTGTTCTTTGGTACTTAGCGTATCTAAGCTTAGATGTTTCGTATTGGTTAACCCTACCTTTAGCTGTGCTGGCTGCTGGCTTTTTAATCCGAGTATTTATTCTGTTTCATGATTGCTGTCATCATTCTTTTTTTAAGAACCGAGTAGCCAATGAAATATTAGGGACCATCACTGGTGTCTTGACGTTTTTTCCTTACCATAAATGGAAGAATGAGCACAATATTCATCATGCTACTAGCAGTAATTTAGACAAAAGAGGAGTAGGGGATATCTGGATCCTAACTGTAGAGGAGTATATGACGGCATCGATTTGGACGCGTATGGCCTATCGGATGTATAGAAATCCATTTGTTATGTTTGGATTAGGGCCGATCTTTATGTTCCTGTTCAAAAATAGATTTAATAGACCGAAAGCTAGGAAAGCGGAACGTCTAAATACGTATCTGACTAATATCATCATTGTAGGTGTAACGGCCCTGTTATGCTGGGCTATTGGCTGGCAAGCTTTCCTACTGATTCATGGACCTATCTTCTTGATCTCGGGAGCAGCGGGAATATGGTTGTTCTATGTGCAGCATCAGTTTGAGGAAACGTATTTTGAGCATGACGATGAGTGGAGCTATGTTAAAGCGGCTACAGATGGGAGCTCCTATTATAAGCTACCAAAGGTTTTGCAGTGGATAACAGGTAACATTGGCTATCATCACGTGCATCATTTAAGCCCTAGGGTTCCAAACTATTACTTGGAATCAGCTCATACAAATACCCCACCGTTACAGCACGTTACAACAATCACGATTTTGGGCAGCTTACAAGCGATTCGCTTTCGTTTGTGGGATGAAGCCAATAAGCAATTTATTAGCTTTCAGCAGTTTAAAAAAGGGCTAGCTACTAATCAATTTATTACCCCGCCTATTGAAAAAACAAAATCTGCGAGCTAGAGAGGCTCTAAGAGAGAAGGGCGTCAACAGAATACACATTCATGAAAACATCCTAAAATGCCTAGAGCTGAGGGATGTTTTTATACTTTCTGGCTGGCTGCATGGAAAGCTTCCTCTAATGATGGACTAGACAACCTCTTCGAGAGGGCTTTAATAGAAGCTTTTCTTATATGGGATACAGGCTTGCCAAGGCATGATAGGTTAATCCTAGGTTTAAGTAGTAAAAAAGTAGTGAAACACTCCCTTTACAACGTAACAGTGTTATGTTACATTGGATGAGAAGGGAGTAGTTAGAATTGAATGAAGAACTAATATCTAAGAAGGATATTCTTCAGCAGACGGGCATTTCCTATGGTCAGCTATACAGGTGGAAGCGGAAGAATTTAATACCAGAGGATTGGTTTATTCGGAAATCAACCTTCACGGGTCAGGAGACCTTTTTTCCCAAGGATAAAATACTAGAACGAATAGACAAAATTCAATTGATGAAGGATAAGCTGTCTCTTGATGAATTAGCCAGCCTATTCTCACCCAAACTTTCTGAATTAAATATGACTGAGGATGAGGTCATTCAGCAGGGAATAGCCTCCGAGAAGACTGTTCAGCTTTTTAAACAAGTTATAGAGATAGAGAGCTTCAGTACACGATCTATTCTTATCCTCTGTATAGTGGAAAAGAGTCTACAGATTAAGGGGATAAGTCCACTGGTTGGTAAAATGATCATCGAGCTCCTGCTTCAACACGAGCTATTAGAGGATATTGATCAGCTTAAGAAGAGCTCGCCAAGCCTTATTGTGATCCGTAAGCAAGATGTCACAAGTGCTCTCCTTCTTACACATACTGATAGAGTTTATACAGAAAGAGAAACAGAGCTTTTGGCCCACGTTTTTTTAATGGACTACATGGAAGAAATAAAAATGATCTTATTTTAGAAAGGAGATACAAAATTCATGACAACAACAAAAAATAAGCTAAGCATTCAAGGAATTGGCAGCGCCAGTGGCGGTGAATTTGATAAAGTACATGTAAATGGAAAAGGGACGATTGATGGGGATGTAGATTGTCAGGAATTTGACCTGAATGGGGCTGGAACGGTCCATGGAGATATTAAAAGTGAAGCATTTCGAGTCAATGGCTCAGCTAGCATAGATGGCAAGGTTGAGGTGGAGGATGGAAGACTAGATGGTGCTACTAAGCTTCAACACGAGCTTATTTTTAAAAGCTTTGAAGTCAATGGATCGATAACTGTTGGTGGGTTTGTTCAGGGTGAGAAGATGAATGTAAAAGGACGGTTAAAGGCTGGAGGAAATTGTGAGGTTGACGATTTTAAGCTAGAGGGTGCATTCAAGATTAATGGCCTTTTAAGTGCTGATCATGTAGATGCAGTTCTTTATGGTCAATCAAATGCGCGAGAAATTGGTGGACAAAAAATTGTCGTTAAGCGCCAACGAAAGGTTCTAAGCATATTTCAAGCCTTCTTTAAGACAAACCTGAAAGTTGAGTTGATTGAAGGAGACGATATTGAGCTTGAAAATACAGAAGCAGATAAAGTTTGTGGTAAAAATGTGGTTATCGGAGAAAACTGTAATATTGGAATCGTAGAGTATAGCGGTACGATTAGCAAGCATAAAAATTCTGTTGTACAAGAGAGTAAGAAGGTCTAAGGATAAACATAGTGAGTTTTAGAAAAAGACTTTTCTCGGAAGCTGATATATACAGCTTTGGAAAAGTCTTTTTATTTTTGCTTTGTTTGTTGTTCTATATAGGGGGAAAATGTATCCAATAACCTCGAAAGCTATCTGATTTTTGTAAAATCACTAAATAATTTTTAAACAATGAATTGACTATAAAGAATGAAAGTGGTAATCTTTTTAATAAGTTAAGTGACACTTAAATTTTATTATAAAATATAACTTATTTTTAAGTGTTATTGAAACAAAAATAGGGGGAACCCTGGCTACAAGTAGCTTAAGAAGATTGAAGACAAAAGGGGAGGAATTACAGTGTTGAAAAATTCTCGATGGTTACTCGCATTAATGATCGTATTTACGGTAGCGCTTGTTGGGTGTACAGCGGAAACACCTGCTGATCAAAACGCTACGGAAGGAACAGAAAATAACTCAACTGGGGAAACAGAATCGAATACAGAGACTGGTTCAGCTGAGCAGCTTTTACGTATGGTTATTCAGGAGGAACCTACAAATCTAGACCCACAAGTGGGGACAGATGGATACTCCATGATTGTGAATAACGCTGTATTAGAAGGGCTAGTACGCTTCCACGATGGGGAAATCATTCCTGGTATTGCTGAAGAGTGGGAGGTCTCAGAGGATGGTCTTACGTATACATTCCACTTGAGAGATTCCGTATGGAGTGACGGAACAGAGCTGACAGCAGAGGATTTTAAAGACTCGTTCATTCGACTTATCGACCCTGCTACTCAATCTCCATATGCGTATGTAGGCTACTATGTGGAAAATGCTCAAGCCTTTAATGAGGGAGATATCACAGATGCGGAGCAGGTTGGAGTAAACGTCATTGACGCAAACACTCTTGAATTTACGCTAGTATCACCGACAAAGCAATTCTTATCGTTAATGAGCTTCCTATCATACTTACCATCTAACGCTGGTGCGGTAGAGGAATTTGGACAAGAATACGCAGCAGATCCAAATAAAATGCTGTATAACGGACCATTTGTATTAACGGAGTGGAAGCACCAGGAGTCATTAACGCTAGAAAAAAATCCAAACTATTGGAACAGTGACGCTATCACCCTAGAAAAGGTTGAGATTAATATCGTTCCTGATGACGGTACGGCTTCTGGAATGTTTGAAACAGGAAATATTGACTTAGTATTAATTGGTCGTGAGTATATCGAGAAGTATGAAAGTGAAGGCAAAGCAAACTTCTACAATAAAGGAACGGTTCAATTCGTACAATACAACTTCGATAGTGAGGTTGGGGAGTTCCTAAGAAATGCAAACTTCAGAAAAGCCATCTCTCATGCTATTGATCGTGAAGGCTTAGTGAATGGAGTATTGAAGAACGGGTCTTCTCCAGCTCAGCGTTATGTTATGCCTACAACACTAGGAAAAGAAACAGATTTTGGAGAAGAGTATCCTTTCAGTCCATTCCCAGCTCAGGTTGATGTGGCGAAAGCAGAAGAGTATTTAGAAGCAGCGTTAAGTGAACTTGGAAAATCAAAGGATGACATCCCAACAATTGAATTCCTAGCGAGTGATCGTCCTGATGATCGCATTATCTCTGAGGCGATTCAGGATATGCTAGCTCAAAATCTAGGGATTAGCATTGATATTAGTGTAGCTCCACATAGCCAAAGACTACAAATGATGCTGGATTCCAATTATCAGATGATGTGGGGGGGCTGGGGACCAGACTTTAATGACCCAATGACCTATTTAGATATCTTTACAAGCTCAAGCGGATACAACACCACTGGCTTCCAAGACGAAATCTATGATGGATTAGTAGCTGAAGCGAATGCAAAAGCGGATGTTGAGCTTCGTGGAGATCTATTGTTTATGACTGAGCAACACCTTGTTGAGCATGGTCCTGTGACTACAGTATTTTTCGCAGGTGGTGCTTATGCGAAAGCAGACAACCTAGAAAACGTGAAAATGAACCATATCGGAGCAGAAATTGATTTCATTTTTGCTGAATTTAGATAAAGAGATTAATGATAGAGGGAAGCAAACAGCTTCTTAAGCTGTTGCTTCTCTCTCATTTTCTTTTTCCTACGAAAGGAAGTGAGCCTATGGCCAAGTATTTTTTGCAGCGTATCTTTATTGCACTTTTAACTATTTTTATCCTTGTCGTTGCAACCTTCTTCCTAGTTAAGCTTCTTCCAGGAGATCCATTCCTAGATCCCAAGCTACCGGATGAAACTAGACAGAATATGATCGAGTACTACGGTCTAGATAAGCCTGTCTATATTCAATTCTTTCAATATCTAGGGAACTTAGTGCAGGGCGATTTGGGTTATTCCTTAACGTATAAAAACCAGACGGTAAATCAGGTCATTGCCAACGCTTTTCCTAAATCTATGGAGTTAGGCTTAATCGCTTTAGTTATTTCGTTAATCATAGGATTGATATTAGGCATTATATCTGCCTTACAGCATAATAAAGCACTGGATTATATCAGTATGCTTATTGCAATTATTGGTATCTCCGTCCCAAGCTTTATTATCGGAGCCTTATTCCAATATGTATTTGCTGTTCGTCTTCAGTGGTTTCCTGTGGCACAGTGGCTTGGCTTTGAATACACCATACTTCCTGCCTGTGCTCTAGCCTTAGGAAGCGTAGCCCTAATTGCACGTCTGATGAGAACCAGTATGCTTGATATCGTTTCTTTAGATTATGTGAAAACGGCCGACGCAAAAGGACTTTCACAGGCACAAATTACAATGCGTCACCAAATTAGGAACGCTTTACTCCCTGTTTTAACTGTTTTAGGCCCGCTTGTGGCTCGCCTTGTAACAGGTACGTTTGTTATTGAACAGATTTTCGCTATACCAGGGCTTGGTCGTCACTACGTACAGAGCATGCAAACGTTAGATTACACCATGATCATGGGGTTAACGATTTTCTTTGGTGCGTTTTTAGTTGTGATGAATCTGTTAGTTGATCTTTCCTACGGTTTAGTTGATCCACGTATACGGGCGAGAAAATAAGGGGGTGCACAAAGTGGAAATATCTAAGGATAAGTTTCGGCATATAGGCTTAAATGAGCAAAAAAGCGAGGAAATTGTAAGGCCGAGCATGAGCTATTGGCAGGATGTTTGGCGTCGTTTAAAGGCGAACAAGATAGCGATGACTTCCCTTTTCTTTCTAATAGGTCTATCGATCATGGCTATTATTGGCCCGATGCTCACACCGTATAGCTACAATGTTAACAATCTCTCCTTTACCAATCAGCCGCCAAGTGCCGAGCATTGGTTTGGAACAGACTCATTAGGTCGAGACATGTGGGCTAGGGTTTGGGTAGGAGCCCGTGTTTCATTAGCTATCGGTATCGTCGCTGCTTTCTTCCAAACGGTTATAGGTGTAGTAGTTGGAGGCATAGCAGGATTTTACGGTGGAAGAATTGATATGATCATCATGCGCTTTATCGATGTGATGATTTCCATTCCATATTTAATTTTTGTTATTTTAATTATGGTCATCATGGGAGCTGGTATTATCCCGATTGTAATTGCCATAGCGATAACAGGCTGGCTTGAGATGGCCCGTCTGGTTCGGGGTCAAATTATGCAATTAAAGAATGAAGAATTTATTATCTCAGCTATTTCATTAGGAGCAAGCTCCTTTCGATTAATCTTTAAGCATCTAATTCCAAATACGTTAGGCGTTATTATCGTATCGTTAACGATGGCTATTCCTGCCGCTATTTTCTCTGAGGCGTTTCTTAGCTTTATCGGAATAGGTGTAAAGCCTCCGATGACTAGTTGGGGGCAGCTCGCTAATCTGGGGACATCTGTCATGCAAATTCATCCCTATCAGCTATTGATTCCTGCATTTTTTATCAGTATAACGATGCTTTCCCTGCAATTATTAGGGGATGGTCTTAGGGATGCGCTTGATCCGAAATTAAGAAAGTAGAGGGTGAGAAAAGTGAAAAAGGAAAAGGTGCTTGAGGTAAAGGATTTACAAATATCCTTTGACACATACGCTGGAGAGGTTCAGGCTGTACGGGGAATTTCCTTTGACGTTCACCGTGGTGAAGCGATCGCCATTGTTGGTGAATCCGGAAGTGGAAAAAGTGTAACGGTACAAGGCATCATGAAGCTTTTACCTACACCCCCTACTCGATATAAAAATGGGAGCGTCATTCTAGAGGGTGAGGATATTTCTGCCTACTCTAAAAAGAAGATGGAGAAAATCAAAGGCTCTAAGATGGCTATGATCTTCCAGGACCCGATGACTTCACTCAATCCAACAATGAAAATTGGCAGACAAATTGCCGAAGGAATTGAAAAGCATACGAAGCTGAATAAGGAACAGGTACGAGCACGTGTCATCGAGCTACTGCGTTTGGTTGGAATTCCAACTCCAGAGGACAGACTAGAGCAGTATCCACATGAGTTTAGTGGCGGAATGAGGCAGCGTGTCATGATTGCTATTGCGTTAGCGTGTGAGCCTAAGCTTCTCATTGCAGATGAGCCAACAACCGCTTTGGATGTAACCATTCAGGCTCAGATTTTAAACTTGATGAAAAACTTAAATGAAGAGCTAGGCACATCGATTATCTTAATTACCCATGATTTAGGCGTCGTAGCAAGAATGGCAGAACGTATTATTGTGATGTATGCCGGTAAACCGGTTGAAATCGCTGAAAAGCATGATTTGTTTTATAGAGCGAAGCATCCGTACACCTGGGGCTTATTAAGAGCTATCCCACGGATAGATTCCAATAAAAAGGATCCCTTGAAGTCCATTCCTGGTACACCGCCTAACTTAGTGTCTCCACCCGTAGGCTGTGCCTTTGCTAGCCGCTGTGAGTACGCCATGGAGATCTGCTACGAGCAGCAGCCAGAGCTTTCTGAGCATGGAGCTGGACACCAAGCCGCCTGTTGGCTGCACCATCCCTATGCCAAGGAAAGGTTAGATCAGATTATGGCAGAGCGTGAGGCAGAAGGGAGGAATGAGCATGGGCAGTCCACAACATTCTAAGAAACTACTTGAGGTTAAAGGATTAAAGAAGCACTTTCGGATGAATGGCGGAGCTGTGCTCAAGGCTGTAGATGATGTATCCTTTGATATTTTTGAAGGGGAAACACTCGGAATTGTTGGAGAATCTGGCTGTGGAAAGTCCACGACAGGTCGGGCCATAAAAGGTATTTATGAGCTAACTGATGGTGAGGTTGTATTTGATGGACGGCCTTTGACAAAGATGAACAAGAAAGAAAAGCTGGCCTTTACGAGAGACGCTCAAATGATCTTTCAAGATCCCTATTCCTCTCTCAATCCAAGGATGACCGTTGGTGAGTTGATTGGTGAAGGAATCGATATTCATCAACTGATGAAGGGCAAGGAAAAGCTGGAGCGGGTACGTGAGCTCATCAAATTAGTGGGTCTGAATGAAGAACATCTAAGCCGTTTTCCTCATGAATTTAGTGGAGGACAGAGGCAAAGGATAGGAATCGCACGAGCACTTGCTGTTGAGCCAAGGTTTATCGTCTGTGATGAACCCATTTCGGCCTTGGATGTATCGATTCAAGCACAGGTTATCAATCTGTTGGACGAACTACAGAAAAAGCTAAAGCTAACATATCTGTTTATTGCTCACGATCTATCAATGGTTCGGCATATTTCTGATCGGGTGGGCGTGATGTATTTAGGAAAGCTGATTGAGCTTGCTCCTACAGAAGAGCTGTATACGAATCCGCTACATCCATACACCAAGGCGCTAATGTCTGCTATTCCTATTCCAGATCCAATAGCTGAAGAGCAAAGAGATCCGATTCAGCTGACAGGTGATCTACCAAGTCCAATGAATATCCCGACAGGCTGTCCGTTCAGAACAAGATGCCCAATCGCTACAGCAGAGTGTGCTAAGGAGGTTCCAGAATTTCGTGAAGTCATTCCTGGACACTGGGTTTCTTGTATTCATGTCTAAGAGGAGGAAATTCCATGAAATTTAGAGTAAGTGAGGAACAGTATAGACAATGTATTGAATCGCTACAGGAACTAATCCGTATCCCCAGCGTGAAAGCGGCGCCTACCGAAGGAAATCCATTTGGTGAGCAGATTGGAAAAGCATTGGATTTCTTCTTAGGGCATGCCAAGCAATTAGGCTTTACTGTACGTGATATAGATCGGTATGTGGGGATTGTAGAGATGGGTGAAGGGGATGAAGAGCTAGGCATTCTTGTGCATATAGACGTTGTCCCTGAAGGAGATCATTCAGCTTGGCGTTTTGCTCCATATTCAGCAGAGATCCATGACGGCTCCATATGGGGTAGAGGAACCTTAGATGATAAAGGACCAGCGATGGCCGTTTTATACGCTATGAAGCTTCTAGCAGATCAAAATATCCAGTGGAATAAAAGAGTGCGTCTAATTATCGGTACTGATGAGGAAAGCTCATGGCAGGATATCGCTTATTATAAGCAAAAAGAAAAGCCACCAACTATTGCCTTTACACCAGACGGCTGTTTCCCTGTGACGAATAGCGAGAAGGGAATTTTGACATTAGGCTATGAAAAGCAAAGGGAACAAGCCTCAATTGCTTCTATTGTTAAAGAAGTACAGGCTGGTGAAAGGCATAATGTGACACCTGGAGTAGCCAAAGCTGTTATCCAGCTTTCTCATGAATCTTCTATTGAAGCTTTTAAAAGCACTGATCAGATTTCCATAGAGCTGCAATCTGACGGAAGGATCCTTATTACAGCAAAGGGAGTAGCAGGTCGTACAAGTGATCCAAACGTAGAGACAAATGCGATTCATATTCTATTAACCTATTTAAAGCAGTGTCTTCCGAAAAATGATGGCTTTAGAGAGGTCATTGACTTTTACAAGACGTATGTACAGGATTCAAACGGTGCAGGACATGATTGTCAGCTGTCCGACGAAATCTCTGGAGAGCTAACTCTTGCTCCTTGTGTTCTTGAATGGAACAGCTTTAGAGTCAATTTAGTGAGCAATATACGTTACCCTTCATCACTACAGCTAGAGGAGATATTGGATCGAGTGAGAGGTAAGCTAGCGTCTAGCTCGTTTACTTGGAGTGTAGTGGAGCACAAAGCACCCATCTTCGTTCCTAAGGATGATCCGTTTATTACGAAGCTAATGCATGTTTACACGAGCTATTTTAATCGTCAGGATGAGCCTTTATCCATTTCTGGAGGCACCTATGCAAGAGCTTTTCCCAACACAGTAGCCTTTGGTGCGCTTATTCCAGGGAAGCCTCTTAATGCTCATGAAGCAAACGAGCATGTGGAGCTTAAGGTCGTACAGGACTGGATTCAAATTTATGCTAACGCCATCTATGCGCTTGTGGCAAAAATCGAGTAGGTGACGGGCATGGAGAAAACCTTTTTTATTCAGAATCGAAAAAAAGTAGCCAAGCTTTTAGAATACGGTATTGTCCTCCTCCATTCGGGGGTGAAAGCTAGGGTTTCTTCACAGGAGACGTACGATTTTAGACCAAATAAAATGTTTTATTATTTAACTGGATTAAGCGAGCCAAACCTGGTGCTTATGTTATGCATAGAGCATGCAGAAGTGAAGGAGTTTTTACTTATTCCTGAACTTGATCCAGTTAAGCAAGCGTGGGATGGCAAGCAGCTTGATAAAGACTCAGCTGCTCAAATATCAGGAGTTGAGCATATTTTTGACCTTGGCGAGCTACAGCGAGTGTGGGATTATCTTCTATATGAATATAGCTATCTACCTATATGGATGAATATAAAGGATGGACAGTTAAGAGAGCTGTGTACGCATTTTAATCTAGCGTTTGAAACAGAGCATATTGAGTGTATTCATGAAAAGCTATCCTTTTTGAGAAGCTTTAAGGAGCCCGAAGAGATCGAAAAGCTATCTCAGGTCAGTAAAGTGGCTGCTTTAGGAGTGCAGGAAGCGATAAAGAAAAGCAAACCCGGCCTTTATGAGTATCAGGTGGAAGCCTTTCACGATTATGTAATGAAGTCCAACGGGCTAAAGCCCGGTCATTATAAAACCATTCTTGCAGCAGGCCAAAACGCAACGATTCTTCATTATCTTGATAACGATTCTATCATAGAGGGAAATGACTTAATTCTAATGGATATAGACGTAGAGATAGAACAGTATCATTGCGATTGTACAAGGGTTTTTCCGGCCAGTGGACGCTTTACCGAACGACAGAAGCAGATCTACTCAGCCGTATTACACGTTCAAAAAGGATTAATTTCATATCTTAAGCCTGGGGTGACGTACGGTGAGCTAAATGAGTACGCTAAAGCTTTATTAGGAAAAGCATGCCAAAAACTGAATGTCCTCCATGAGCATAATAAGCTAGAAGACTACTATTTCCACCAAGTAGGGCATGCCATCGGATTAGATACACATGATGTTGGTGTGCTGGAGGAGGATACCGTTCTTAAACCCGGTATGGTCTTGACGATAGAGCCTGGTCTATATATTCAGGAGGAGCAGATCGGTGTACGGATAGAGGATATGGTGGCTGTTACAGAGAATGGTAATATAAATCTAACTGAGCATCTTGTAAAGGAAATAGAGGATATCGAACAGTTAATGGCAAGGGGTTAATACAATTTTTTTATGAACGAAAAAAAGGAGGGGTCTACGTTGTTGAATATTCAAAGCGATGATCGTTCTGTGGGTATCTTACCGCTAGCGAAGCAGGAAGCGATTAGAGATCAATGGCTAGGTATTCGTCTGGATACAGTGCTAAAGGAAGCTATGGAAAAAGCTGATCTTCCGATGTGGATTGTAGTAAGTAAGGAATATAACGAGGACCCGGTAGTAGAGTCGCTTACACCTTGCGAGCATGACAGCTCCAGACGTTTATCTATCTTTGTGTTTGTATTAGATAAGGAGACGCAAGAGGTAAGCCGTTATTTAATTGGTTCTCCCCATCCAGCTCTAGCTGGGCTGTATTCCTTCATTTGGAACAGGCAGGAGGAGACACAGTGGGAACGGTTAAGAACACTGGTTGAGGAAAAAAATCCAGCTAAAATTGGAATTAATATGTCCGCACATATTGCTGTGGCTGATGGCTTGACTCACTCTTTATACGAAACGCTGCTGGAGTCTCTTGGGAGCAGTTGGTCAGAAAGACTTGTTTCAGCAGAGGAATTAGTGATCCATTGGTTCCTAAAAAGAAGTGAAGAAGAAATGGTAACCTATCCTTTCTTAGCTGATTTAACGAGTAATCTAGCCAAAAAAGCTCTCTCAAATGAGGTTATTTATCCAGGAATTACATCGACCAGAGATGTTGTAGATTGGATTAGACAAAAGGTGCTTGATTTAGGACTAAAAACATCTTTCTATCCCACAGTGGACATTCAACGTAAGGGTGCTGAGGTAGATCGGCTTGCTCCGGCAGTCATTATGCCCGGGGATATTGTTCATCTGGACTTTGGCTTAGAATATTTGGGATTAGCTACAGATACACAGCAACTAGCGTATGTGCTTAAGCAGGGAGAGCTAGAAGCCCCTCAGGGTCTGCGTGACGCCTTTGAGCAAGCGCTAGTGATGGAGGATATCGTGATGTCCTACCTGAAACCAGGTTTATCTGGTAACGAAGTGTTTGAAAAAAGTATCGCAGAGTCAAAAGAGGAATCTATTCAAGCCATGCTTTATTCTCACCCGCTGGGGCCGCATTGTCATGAGGCAGGGCCGACAATAGGCTTGTATGACCAGCAAAGAAAGATTCCTTTTAAGGGAGATATTCAGGTCGTAAGCAGATCAGCGTATGCTCTGGAATTTAATATTAAGGCTTATATCCCTGAGTGGGAGCAAGAAACATACATGTATTTAGAGCAGCCTGTCGCCGTTTACGAACAGCATGCAGATTATTTAACTCCAAGACAGGAAACCTTCTATTTAATTCGCTAATAGAAAAGAGAGAATTTCCAGTAGGTACTAGGAACAAAGAGAGACCTAGGTCCTGCTAAACCGATAAATAGATTAGTTTGAAGTGGAGGAGTTCCAATGGAGAATATAGGTGATCGTCTTAAAAGTGTAAGAAAAAGCAAAAAAATGACGTTAAAGCAAATCTCGGAGAAAACAAACCTTTCGATTAGCTTTTTATCACAGGTGGAGCATGCCAAATGCTCTGTTACCTTAGAATCCTTAATGAAAATATCAGAAGCGCTTGAGGTTAGTCCGAGCTTTTTCTTCTCCGATCAAAAGGGTCAGGAAATAAAAAGTAAAATTGCCGTCCATAAACAGCAGTCATTAGAGGAAGACATGGCCGTCTCAAACTTTACGTACAAGGACCTGTCTGGGAATTTTCCAAACCAAACCTTTTTACCGACACTCGTTACTCTCCAGCCCCGGAACGAAGGGGGCAGAGCTTTAGCCCATAATGGTCAAGAATTTATCTTTGTGTTAGAGGGAACCTTGACGGTTATTTTTGAGGATGGTGAGCTAGCTCTGCAGGCTGGAGAAAGCCTTCATATGGAATCTACGACACCGCATAACTGGCTGAATAAAACAAATGAAGCGATTAAGTTTTTATATGTAAGCTCTAGATAAGCCGCTTTACTCTTAAGACAACAAGTACAGCAGCTTTAGTGAAGATTGGGAGATGATGAATGATGGATAAACATTCTGTAGAGTGGAAGGGCTATCTACCAGCGATTTCTACGCCGTTTTTAGAGAATGGTGAGGTTGACTGGTCTGGTTGGAGAAGCTTATTAGAATGGCTTGTGGAGGAAGGGATGCACGGCCTAGTTCTTAACGGAACGACAGGTGAGTGGTTCAGTCAAAGCTTAGAGGAAAAGAAAGAAATCTTTAAGGTGGCTGCTGAAGTGGTTGAAGGCAGGATTCCTTTGATTGGGGGCTGTACAGCCTATACAGCGTTAGAGGTTGCTGAGCAAGCGGCTGCTGCTAAAGCAGTGGGACTTGACGGGATATTAGTAGCACCATCGCCTTATATTGTACCTACTGATGATGAGTTAGTTGCCTTCTACGAAAATGTAAGTGAGCTTGTAGAGCTACCGATTTGTATCTATAATTGGCCAAGAGGAGCGAACCTAGATATGAGCGCTGAATTGGTCAGTCGATTAGCGGATATAGAAAAGGTTGTAGCCATCAAAAACTCTACGCCTAGTTTACAAAACTTTGTATCTACGTTTTTTGCTGTGAAGGATAAGCTTCGTTATTTCGGCTTTCCGATGAATGAGCTGGGTCTTACATTGATTAAAGAGTACGGCGGAGACGGAACAATGGGAGCAGGAGCTGTACTTGGCCGTGTCCATCCTAATTTTTATAACTTTATCTGGCAGGGGGATGTTGAGCAGGCCCTGCAATGTGGGCGTAAGGATCAATTCCTGTTTCAATCTTGGTTTAATCAGGACTTCTCCGCTAAATACGGCTCACCGCAAGCGATTGTTAAAACCGCTTTAAATCTCAGGGGCTTGCCAGGTGGCTATCCGCGTCTGCCGATTCTACCATTAACCACAGAGCAGCAGCTTAAGGTTAAAGAAACACTAGAACAGGTTGAACAGGTTGAATATCAGTAAACGGCCTAGCCTGATTAAATGATTAAACATCCTGAGATGGATATTGGGTATTCATAGGAGGACGTGGACATGGTCCAAAGAGCAGATGTATTTGTCATTGGAGGAGGACTAGTTGGCTGTGCCACGGCTTACCATTTAGCTAAGCGTGGTGCTCAGGTGGTTCTCTCTGAACGGGGACAGCTTAATCGTCAGGCTTCTGGACAGAACGCCGGTAGCTTGCATTTTCAGCTTGAATTTCGGATGGTTAGGTTCTGGAAAGAGCTTGAGAAGGAGATGGGAGAGCTTATTCCCATGTCTATCACTTCAGAAAAAATGTGGCAAGGACTTGAAGAAGAGCTGCAAGCGGACATGGAAGTGATTCAGCATGGCGGCTTTATGGTGGCGGAAACGGCAGAAGAGCTTGAGCTTTTAAAGAAGAAATATGAGCTGGAGAAGAAGTGGAGCTTGAACACAGAGCTCTTGACGGGAGAGGAAGCCAGAGGGCTTGCGCCTTATCTGTCTAAGCGAGTGATCGGTGCTGCTTTTTGTCCCCTTGAGGGACATGCAAATCCACGTTTGGTTACGCCACAATATGCAAAGAGAGCCAGTGAGTTTGGCGCTACTATTTTAACAGAATCCAGAGTAACAGATCTGACAAGACGAAAAGGGAAATGGCTAGTACAGGTCAATGGGGAGGAGCGCTACGAGGCTGAACATATTGTCCTCGCTGCTGGAGCATGGATTGAGGATTTAGCTGAAATGCTGGGACTGCATATCCCTATGTTTGCTGTGCCCTTAACGATGAACGTAACTGAGCCAACAACTCCGTTTATTCATCATATGATACAGCATGTAGGGAAACGCATTACGCTAAAGCAGGTTAGAGATGGAAACGTCCTTATTGGTGGGGGCTGGTCCTCTAAATTTGCCAAGCGTGCAGGTAAGCTTGATTTCTCCCAAGCTCCTATCATTCTACCAGAGGCTGTGCAGCAAAATTGTGAGATTGCGATGGAGCTTGTGCCACATGTAGGTAATCTACGATTGCTGAGAAGCTGGCCAGGGGTGACAGGAATTACCGCTGATCAGCTTCCTTTGCTTGGGGAAGTACCGGAAAGAAAAGGGGTATGGATTGCAGCAGGAGGCTCAGGATTTACGTTTGGACCACTGTATGGCTCCATTCTTGCTGACCTAATTATGACGGGTTCAACAGACTTTAAAATAGATGCCTTTTTACCAAAAAAGCTATCCCATTTAAATTTATTTATGTCTTAATCTCTCACTTGCTCAAAGTAAGAAGGATGCCGGTGTGACATTGGCAAGGAAACCTGGGATTAGAGTAATTACCACTTTGGGTCTAGTAAGATGGATATAGATGGAGATGATTCGTATGAGTGAGAAGAAATCACTACATGTGTTAGAGCAACAGATAACGATCAACATTGATCATAACAACTATGCTATTCCTAAAGGATACTCCTTAGCGACAGCTATAAGTGAGGTAAAAGGCTTGGGCTATCGCCAAACTCGATTCGGTGATGTACGTGGTCCTGTATGTAACATGGGAGTATGCTTTGAGTGCTCTGTTTACGTGCAGGGAAAAGGGAACATTAGAGCCTGTATGATCGAGGTCGAGGAGGGGATGGTTGTCCATACTACTCCAGACTTTGAGCAGCTATCTATGGCTGAAGGGGAGGAAGAAGGACGAGCTGTTGGTGCTGACGGTGAAGGAAATAGACACATTGAGAGTAATCTGAGAAAGAATACGGCTCCTTATGATGTAGCTATAATCGGGGCAGGGCCAGCAGGACTAGGGGCGGGCGAAGAGCTTTCAGGAAAAGGGCTACGGGTTGTCCTCATAGAAGAACAGCAGGCATCTGGAGGGCAAATTTATCGTCAGGCCTCAGAGAATTTCCAAAAACAACATGTCCTCTCTCCGAATCCTTTGGTTCAGCGTGTCGCTGAGAAGCAGGATGTGTACCGTATCTTTGGTGCAACAGTATGGTCCATTTCCACGGTGAATGAAGAGGGGAACGTAAGCACGAGTGAGCATGATAGAGAAAGCTACCTCATTCATCTAGAGAATGAGGTAGCGATTCAAACGAAACAGATTATCCTAGCTACTGGTGCGTATGATCGCCTGTTTCCCTTTCAGGGATGGACTAAGCCTGGAGTGATGAGTGCGGGAGGCTTGCAAATTTTTGCTAAAACTCAGCGTTATATACCGGGTAAAGCGATCCTTCTTGCAGGGAGCCACCCCTTTATTCTTATTGTAGCCAAACAGATTCTGCAGATGGGAGGGCAAATTAAAGGAATCGCTTTTGCTCAAGGCTTTCCAAAGCTTCATGAATTGTTTACGTATGGAATGAGTGGATTAAGGCGTTGGAGGAAAAGCAAGGAGCTCTTAAGTGCCCTTCAAGCTGTGCGTAAAGCCAAGGTTCCATTGTGGTTTAATACGATTCCCTTGGAAGCTGAAGGGGATGATCAGGTGGAGAGGCTAAAGCTTGCAAGGCTAAATCAAAACGGCGAGGTTTCTGAGGAATCCGCGTATGAGGTTCAATGTGATGTGGTGGGACTGTGCTATGGTTTTACAGCATCAAGTGAGCTAGCCCGCCAAATAGGCTGTAAAACACGTTTTGATGGAGCTAACGGAGGTTGGTTGGTTGAAGTTAATGAAGAGATGCAGAGTAGTATCCCTACTATTCGAGTAGCTGGGGAATTGAATGGTGTAGGTGGAGCTGAGCTATCGGAAGTTGAAGGGAGAATAGCAGCCCTATCTCTATTGAAGGAGCTCAGTCCCCAACACTATGAGCAAAAAAAAGCATGGCATCAATCCTTAATTAAAGAGCGCAGCTCCTGGATGGCTTTTGCTGAAATGCTGGGGAAAGCAACAGATCTTACCTTTGACCCACTACCATTACTCAAGCGTAAGCCTGAAACGTATGTCTGCCGCTGCGAAGAGGTCTCCTATAGATCGATTGAAGACACACTGCAGGAGCATTCTCATGTTTCCTCCATGAATGCAGTTAAGCTAATGACTCGCTGTGGCATGGGGCTATGTCAGGGACGCTATTGTGAACGTACCCTACAGGAAATCGCTAGTCATCAATGGGGTGAAAAGGCTGTTGGGGACTCTCTAACGGCTCGTTTTCCGGTTAAGCCAGTAACTATTAAACAGATGGTTAAACAACTTGAGAAAACTAGATAATAAGCGCATGTGTACCATGTGCTTATAAATAACTATACAAATGAATCGTCTTGGTTATTATGTAATGGTCTAGCAAAGCCCACCTGATCTTTATGATGAGGTGGGCTTTGCTCTATGGATCTGTTATATGAAAATGGAACATAATTAATTGACTTGAGAGAGTAAGTAGTGATAGCTTGAGAATAAGATAGAATAAATAGTTGTAATATCAATAATACATATGAGCTAGTAAACTAATTATGGGGTCAATAATTGGCTTGAAAAATAGCTTAAATTAGGATATTTAAGGAGGAATGGCAATGGATCGAGAAGAGCTTTTAAAACCAGAACATATTGCACCGTTTGTACAATTAGACTATCACGAAGTCTTAAAAAGACTAAGTATTCCTTATTTCATTAATCCTAACGAGGATGAAGAATATCTGGTTCCTCCTACTATTCTATTTGCTGATGGAGATGTGGAGCTAGAGGAAAAGCTTCCTATCCCATTCGCCTACTATCCTTCAAGCATTTTACTTGTTGTGAATGGTAATCTGAGAGTTGCTCATGAGCATTCGTTAGCCTATTATGTGACAGGAGACGTTGACGTTGATGTGCTGAACATGAACAATTTTCAGATATGTAAGGGGAAGGAAACCATAAGGTATTTTCAGATGGTGCTTGCTGAAGATGATAACACAGTAACAACCTTCCCTCGTCGTAATGTCACTGCGCCCCTTTTTATAGCTTGGAATTATGATCTTAATGGCTACGATATTAGCCCTCATACAGCTATTTTTGCCTTATATGAAGATTATATGGTAGAGCCATACCGCTCGGAAAATCCTTTGTTTCGTGACCATGCTTCCTATTACGCCTTGAAAGAAGAGTACATTGATGAGGTCGAGTATTCCTACGAAAATAATTTTGTCTATCGGACATCTGACATGTATAAGGCGATGCGAAATGGAGAGTCGATATTTCGGGAGGGATTTGATGTAGCCTGTATGCCCTATTATCGTAAGGGGGTACCTGCGTTTCTTGAAAGGATGGCATATAAGGAGGCCTTTTTCTATTTCAAAGAGGTAATCCGAATTTCTCCAAGCATGGGCTCCGCTTATTCATACATGGCACAATGTCTTGATAAATCAGGGGATTGGGCTTCTGCAGAGTCTTACTACATTAAAGCTAAGGAGCTCATATCAGAAAAAATAATCTATATGCATGAAGGTTTAGATGAGTGTCTAGCAGCGATAGCTGGTTATAAACAGGATCCTAACAAGAAGTCGACACAGGTTACGTGGATCAATCAGTCATTAACTGATCTCTAAAGTGATTATTGGTGAATATAAACTTTAAGCTAATTCAATCTAATTCTTTTGTTCAAAAGCAAATAAAAGCCTACCTCTGTGTTTATGAGGTGGGCTTTCTATATACATGCAGTTTTTGTAATCTGAGTAATGGTAGACATTATCTCAGTTAAAGATGCATGGTAGATTAGCTTCTTCAAGAAAAAAACGATAAAAAATGAATAAGTTAACTTTAGTTAATATCCTTGTTATCAATGATTATATATACTTTTTAGTTATGAAGAAGTTGGTTTGATAACTGAGGAGGAGAAAGATTGATTCGTAAACGATGTATGGGCTTATTCATTTTGGTGGTATGTGTTGGGCTATCGACAGGCTTAATGGAGTCAGTCAAGGCTGCAGTAATCATGGAGCCACTCCCTGAATCTGCGGATATGCCTGTTTCATTAAATGGAGTCAGTGCGAGTACGATGCAAAATGGGTCGTTAATTCTAGTTACTGGAGGACGTAATTCTTCGAATGTTGATGATCTTACGTTTTTAATCCTGTAATCTTGTCATGGTCCACGTTTAACTCTACTGTCCCAATTGCTTATCATAGACAATCTGAGATGCTAGATGGGAGAGCGTTTGTATCTGGTGGTGGTAGCTATAACTTCGGTTCGGGGTATTCCTTTAATATTGAGCCGAAACTATATAATACGCTTCAACATTCATGGAGTAATGGGGCTGCTCTGCCTAAGATTGTTTACGGTAACTCACAAAGTGTCTTGTTAGATGGACGGATTATGATTGCTGGTGGATCATATGACTTATACAGTGCAAATATGCCAGCCTACAATGATGTTTATCTATACAACCCTTCAACGAATAGCTGGAGTGTGGGTGCATCAATGCCTAGTGGTGCCTTTGAGCCAGCTCAAAGCACACTGAAGGATGGGCGTGTCCTTTTAACAGGAGGGCAGGACGGATTTCTTCTTACAAGAAGAGCTTTGATTTACGATCCTGATACAGACGGTTGGGAGACTGTCAGGGATGTCCCATATCCAGATTCAGATTTCGATTCCCTCCAAAGGCATAGTCAAATTACGCTTCCTAATGGCAAAGTGCTTGTTATGAGTGATCGATATTTTTACTTATATGACCCTGATATAAATACGTGGACAGTAACAAGTCAGCACACCACTAGACTTACTAATACCAGCTTGGTAGAAACGAATGGGGAGATCTATGTCATAGGTGGTTATAATAGAGACACTTATGAGAACAATCGTAAGGTTTATAAGCTGAGCTTTGATTTTGAGCCGCCCTCTGCTCCAACGATCCACGGAGCTATGGAAAATTGGGTTACGGAAAATGTTCAGCTAACCATTACTCCAGGAGTGGATCACGAGTCAGGTGTTGCTTATACGGAGTACAGTTTGGCAGGGGCTACAACCCGTGACTGGACGGACTATACAGATAACGAAGTGATTACCATTTCTAATTCTGGTGAAACCACGGTATGGGCTAGAACGGTGGATCTCTCTGGAAATGTTAGTGAGCTGGCCTCTGCTGTTGTTCGAATTGATAAGCTTCCTCCAACAGCGCCCGTGATTAATGGACCTTCTGCAACGTGGAGCTCGTCCAATATTAATGTTACGTTAACAGGTAGTCAGGATTTTGGTGGATCAGGTGTAAGTCATATGGAGGTAAGCTTTTCTGGAGCTCTAGCCCTAGACTGGATGACATATACAGGTCAAATTATGGTGCCAAACGAGGGCATTACAACCATCCATGCCCGTGCCGTTGATAGAGCTGGGAATGTGAGTGAAGAAAGTTCAGCGGATATTCGAATTGATAAAACAGCTCCAACGACACCAACGGTCATTCCTGCAACAACTGATTGGAGCAGAAATGATGTTCAGATCACGATTACTCCTGGAACGGATACACTATCAGGTATGAACCGAACGGAATATAGACTTACTGGTGCTACAGGAAGTGCTTGGACTACTTATACAGCCCCGCTTACAATCAGTGCAGATGGCCAAACCTCTATTGAAGCAAGGAGCATTGACAATGCAGGAAATACGAGCCTAGGGGCCAGTGCTAGTGTACGTATAGATCGCACAGCACCAACAATACCGATAGTGACACACACCGCTACGGATTGGAGCAATGAAGACAGTGTTGAAGTAACCATTCAAGGTGGAACTGATACTCAATCTGGAGTTGCTTATACCGAATATAGCTTGTCAGGAGCAACCACCCTAGATTGGACGATCTATCCAGACAGCCCCATCACTATAGAAAATGAAGGTGAAACAACGATTCTCGCTAGAAGTGTAGATCTAGCGGGCAATATGAGCTCAGTCGTTGAAAGTGTCGTACGATTGGATCGCACGCCACCAGCTCTTCCAACGATCAGCCCAGCTGATCAGGAGTGGAGGTCAGAGGATATCCATGTAACGATTGTAGCAGGAAACGACAGCTTATCAGGTATTCGTGATATTGAATATCAGCTCTCTGGAGCGATGACCCAAGATTGGGCTATATATAGCTCACCTATTGTGATTTCTACCGAAGGACAGACAACGGTGTCTGCCAGGGTCGTAGACCATGCAGGAAACCACAGTGAAATTCGTACAGAAAATTTCTATCTTGATAAGACTGCACCAGAAGAACCGATCCTAATTGTGGGAGAGAGTGACTGGACCAACGCTAATCAAGTAGAGGTAGTCGCTACAGAAGGAGTGGATGATCGATCAGGGATTGATCGCATGGAATATAGTCTTTCTGGAGCTACTGTGCAGGATTGGACGATCTACGGAGAACCAATCGTTATCCTAGAAGAAGGAGAGACTTTCATATTTGCCCGCATGGTAGACAGAGCAGGAAATACCAGTGAGATTGCTGAAGCAAGCGTGAAGCTCGATAGAACACCACCTTCACCTCCACAGGTTGTACCTGCTACAGCAGAGTGGGTATCTGTAGATTCGGTAGCCGTTTCCATTATCCCTGGAGAGGATATGGGATCAGGTGTTGCTTTAACGGAATACAGAGTAACTGGAGCTACTGAATTAGATTGGGATGTTTACACGGGTGAGCTTAGCATAACAGAAGAAGGCGAAAGTTTAATTGAAGCCAGAAGCATAGATGCTGTAGGAAATAGAAGTGAAGTTGCTCAGAGCTTTGTCAGGATTAAGCGCACACCTCCGACCATACCATTCATTTTACAGCCTTTAGAAGATACGTATACGAATCAAACGAGTGTGAGTGTGTCTGGGTATGCTGAGCCAGAGGTACGGATAGTAGCTACAGTCAACGGTTCTCAGGCAGATGAGGTGATGAGTAACCATGCTGGAGAGTGGGCAATTACTTTGGATGGTCTACAGGATCAGAGCTATACAGTGAGTGTCCGAGCCATCGATCAATTAGGAAATGAAAGTGCAGAGAGTGAGGAGCGTACATTTACCGTGGATACGGCGGCTCCAGAGGCTCCAACCATTTTAAATCCTTTAGACGGTGCTATGATCGGTCAGGCACAATTCGAGATTACTGGGCTTGCTGAGTCTAGCTCACTAGTTACTATTTACCTAAATGGAACAGTTACTGGCGATGTGTATACCAACCTTCAGGGTGAATGGAGCTTCACTAGGTCAGAGCCACTAGCAGACGGAATATACACCGTTCAAGCGGATTCAACGGATCGTGCTGGTAATACGAGCCTATTGTCGGCTCCACTGACTTGGGAAATTGATACAGAGCCACCTTGGCCACCGGTTATCCTAACTCCAGAAGAAGAAAGCCAGACAACGATGCAGCTGCCAACTATTTCTGGAATAGCGGAGAGTCTAGCCACTGTTCATATTTCTATTAATGGAAATGGTGCAGGAACGACGCAAGCAGACGAACAGGGCAACTGGCACTTTGTACCCGTTTCAGAGCTTGATTTTGGCCAGTATATCGTTCAAGCTCAAGCTGTAGACGCCGTTGGCCATGAAAGTGAGTGGTCGATTGAAAGAAGCTTTTCTGTCGTTTCCACAAATTCAGGTCTTCGCTCTTTATCTATTCAAGGTGTTCCTTTGAATGAAACGGTGACAGAGTCCACTTATCATTATACAGCTCAGGTTCCTTTTAACATTCAAATCATTACAATTGAAGTGGAGCCTGCCGATCAAGGGGCAACGGTCGCCTTGCATCGGGACGGGGGTGCTGTGAGTAATCCGATCTCCTTAGAATTTGGTGAACAAACCATTGAGATCATCATTACGGCAGAGGATGGAGTGAGTGTACAGGTTTATACCCTTGCTATCACTAGAAGCGTCCGTCCGAATCCAATTAATCCAGAGTACCCGGTGGAACCCCCGTGGCCAAGTCCTCCTACACAGGTAGAACCTAACAAGCCTGAGGATAAGGAAGAAGAGTCACCGAAACCACCAGAAAAACCAGATTTACTAGAAATACATTGTCCTGCACCAGCATCAACACAAAGCCAATTTGCAGATGTAAAAGGACACTGGGCAGAGCAAGCCATTACTCAGGTTTCTAATTGTGGGGTTGTTCAAGGCTATGGTGATGGTTCATTTAAGCCAAATGCCCCCGTTACACGAGCGCAGTTTATTCAGATGCTGATGAACGCTCTAAGCTTAGAGAACTCGGCTGATCTTCACAAAGAAGATAATGGTGTATTTGAACTAAATGAAAGTATTGAAGAAAGAAATACAGAAAGAAATACAGAAAGACATACAGAAGAGGCAGGTACATCGTTTGTAGATGACCAAAATATACCGGATTGGGCCAAAGATGCCGTTACTCAGGCAAAATCCTTAGGAATTGTTACTGGTTACGAGGATGGTTCGTTCAGACCAAACCGATTAGTAACTCGTGTTGAAATGCTTACCATGATAGCTAAAGCGTTTGGACTGGAATCATTGTCAGGAAATCTACTGACAGATCAATTTGCAGATGCAACAAATATTCCATCTTGGGCATTGGGTTACGTTGCAGCAGCTAGTGAAAGAGGGCTTGTTCAAGGAAGAGATGCTCTGCATTTTGTTCCACAAGGTAACTCGACACGAGCTGAGGCCGTTGTTCTTTTACTTCGCTTCCTTCAGAAATAATCATATCAAGAGCACCACTGCTTCTGAAGTAAACAGGATAAATAATTTAATCTTAATTAAATGGTTTCCCTTAAGGTCGGTAATATGATCTCTGGGAAGCCTTTTATTTTTCTTCTCTAAAACCAAAACTCACCTTCCTTATTATGCCAAGCTAAAGAGAGTACTTGATATAGAAACTAAGAAAACGACGAAAGATAGATGTACTTTGTTGGTGTCTTATCAATAGATTTACCACCTTTTTGGAAGCATGTGCTTTCAATTTAAGAGAATGAAAGACCAAAAAATTGAATATATATGAAAAGGCTTTCGATACTTTATCATTTACATTTGATCCTGAGATAGTATAATATAACATAGTCAATTTATAAATATACATTTTTTAGTTAAGCAAGAGTATTCGCACAATTTGTTCGACTAGTCTATGATGAAACTAAAAATGATTAGGGGGAAATGAAATTGAAACGTGTATGGAAAGGAAAGCTAGGATTTTTAGTTGTGGCCTTACTACTTGTTCTTGTAGCAGCTGGCTGTGGACAAGACTCTTCGGATGGACAGACGGGATCAGGAGAAGGAAATGGAAGTGGAGAAGCGACACAAAAGCTAGTGGTTGGTACAGATGCAGCTTATGCTCCATTTGAGTATGTTGAGCCAAGTGGTGACATTGCTGGTTTTGATATTGATATCCTAAGTGCGATTGCTGAGGAAGAGAATTTGGAGCTAGATTTCCAAAACACAGCATGGGAAGGGATCTTCCTAGCGCTACAAAATGGTGAAAGAGATGTATTGATCTCTGCTGTTACAATTACAGAAGAGCGTCAACAGGATATGGACTTTACTGATTCTTATTTTGAAGCGACTCAGTTAATTGCTGTTCCAGCAGATTCAGATATTGAAAGTTTTGCTGACCTAGAAGGGAAAAAGGTTGGTGTACAAACAGGAACAACTGGTGATATTGCGGTATCTGGCTTACTAGGAGCAACTTCAAATGACATTAATCGTTACGAATCAACACCAGTTGCATTAATGGAAATGGTGAACCAAGGAATTGATGCTGTCGTAGCAGATAACGTTGTAATCCTAGAGTATATTAAAAATAATCCAGATGCTAATTTTAAATCCATTCATGATGATTCGTTTGACGTTGAGAACTATGGAATTGTTGTGAAAAAAGGAAACACAGAATTACTGGATACACTAAATAGTGGATTAGCTAAAATTAAAGAAAATGGGAAATACGACGAGATTTATAGCAAGTATTTCGGAGAAGAGCCTGGTGAAGAGTAAGAAAATGAGTGTATAGCTCGAATGGATATAAAGCGCAACATGCAGCGCCATGTTGCGCTTTCCTTATCTTTAGCTGAACGAGAGCTCAGCAAGCGTTACTAGCTTAATGCAGGAAGGAAGTGAGCGAATTGGATTGGCTTTTTGATTTTTTTCAGAACGTATTAAATTTTGACCTAAGGTTGGTATACGCCTATCGCTCCATATATTTACAAGGTGCTTGGAATACCCTTCAGATTACTTTTATATCAGTGATTATAGGTACGATACTTGGTGTCATAATTGGTCTGGCAAGGCTATCAAGCTTTAAGATCTTAAGGGGTATTACCCTAACTTTTATTGATGTATTTCGTGGTACGCCTCTTTTGGTACAAATCTTGATTATTCATTCTGCCTTATTGCCTACTATATTTGGTTCATCACAAGGTGTATGGGTTTCAGGTATCGTTGCTTTGTCTCTAAACTCCGCAGCGTATGTGGCAGAAATTTTTAGAGCGGGAATTCAATCTCTAGATAAGGGACAAATGGAGGCTTCTAGATCCTTAGGAATGACGTATTGGCAGGCGACGTGGAACATTATTTTGCCTCAAGCATTTAAGCGTATGCTTCCACCGCTAGGAAACGAGACGATTATGCTATTGAAGGACTCATCCTTACTTATGGTTATTTCATTTAAGGATATTATGTATGCAGGAAAAACAGTTCAAGGTGCTACCTTTAAAGCATGGGAGGCATATTTACCCGTAGCTGTTATCTATCTTATCATGACTTTAGTATTAGCTAGATTTGTTCGTTACCTAGAAAAACGCTACAGTACGGAGGGTGTAAAATGATTAAGGTCGAGCACTTAAACAAAAAATTTGGCATGCTCGAGGTACTTAAGGATATCTCCTGTGAAATTAAAGCACAAGAGGTAGTCTGTGTGATTGGCCCCAGCGGATCGGGGAAAAGTACTTTTTTGAGATGTCTTAATCTACTTGAAGAGATTACAGGTGGACATGTGTACATCAATGGACAGGATATCACAGCAAAGGAAAGCAATATTAATCAGATTCGAACAGAGGTTGGGATGGTGTTCCAGCAGTTCAATCTCTTTCCGCATAAGACCGTTCTAGAGAATATTACGTTAGCGCCGATCAAAGTGCGTAAGTGGACAAAGGAACAAGCAGAGCAGAAAGCTCTCGATTTGCTGCAAAAGGTTGGACTTTCCGAGAAGAAGGATCAGTACCCTGATTCTCTTTCGGGTGGACAGAAGCAGCGTGTCGCTATTGCTAGAGCATTGGCGATGGAACCCAAAATTATGCTTTTTGATGAGCCTACGTCAGCTCTTGATCCAGAAATGGTTGGTGAGGTGCTGGAGGTTATGAAGCAGCTCGCCCTAGAAGGAATGACTATGGTCGTGGTTACCCATGAAATGGGCTTTGCCAGGGAGGTAGGAGATCGAGTTCTATTTATGGATGGGGGGTATATTGTAGAGGAAAATATCCCTTCGGAATTATTCTCTAATCCACAGCATGAAAGAACGAAGGCTTTTCTAAGCAAGGTTCTATAGGTCATTAGAACTATTCTGCTTATTTGTTTTATAGCCTTATAACAGAAGGACTTCGCAGATCGTGAAATAGCTCAATACTAAAAAATGAAAATTGCACAAGGTATAAATACCTATATTTCTGTCGAAATATGTAAGAACTTGTTAACAAGAATGGCTTGTACTCCTAGGTAATTAGTCATATAATTAAAAAAGAATATAAAAGCATACGGTTAATGTTAAGGGCAAACTTCTCCGAAAGGGAAGGACGCAAAGCGATGAACCTAAAGGTGATTCAACTTTTTATGAAGTTGATTGATTACCTATGGTTGTCACGTTACCAGTAGCGGCGTTCTAAATCACTTTTCGGAGTGATTTTCTTTTTTATCCATATATGTGCCGGAGGAGGTGAGAATTTGTTTAACACAGGTCAGACAAATAGTCAGTTTCATTTTGAGATGCTGCAGAAGTACTATGCTGTATTTAAGAAGATTGATACCGAAAACCTATCTCCTTCTTTTTTAGCGAAACTTGAACAACAGATCGTTGACTCTGAAACAGTATCCAAAGAGGAGAAGAGGTTGCATCAGGATTTTATCCAAGAATTCCTCAAGATTAATGAAGAAATTAAGACCCTGCACTGGATGTCTAAGCATCTTAAAGTGTTACATGATTTAGGTCAAACATTTTCTCACACCTTCGAAAAGGACAAGATTTACGAAAAAGCATACGAGTTAGTTTCAAGTGTAATGGACACTGATGCATTTATTATTGCTTTGTACCGTGAAGGGGAGCAAGAATTTCATATCCCATTTCGCATGGATAATGGTGTATCCTATGAACCAGTCTCCTACTCCTTTGGCACGGGAATTGTTTCTACTGTTATCAAGAATCGGAGTACGGTACATATTCGCAATGGACAAGAAGCCTTCCAGCATGCAGAAGGGATTTTGAAGTGGGGAAATCCTGAGCAAAATACCGAGACATGTATTTTTGTCCCGATGATTCTAAATAACCAAATTAAAGGGGTCATCTCTGCTCAGAATTATCGTCAGTTTGCTTATCGTATTGAGCATGAGGAGCTTCTAAGTATTATTGGTGTTCAGGTTGCTAGCGCCATTGAAACGGCTACATTATATGATAAAGTGTATGAGATGTCTGTTAAGGATGATCTAACGAAGATTAAAAACAGCAGGAAGTTCCACCTTGATCTTGAAAAGAAAACAAAGTCGGCAAACGATCAGCCGATTTCCCTAATCATGCTTGATTCGGACAGCTTAAAGAAGATTAATGATCGTTATGGGCATCATGTGGGAGATCAATTGATACAGTATATTTCTGAGGTCTTACTGAAGCATTTAAAGGAAGGGGAAGAGGCGTACCGGTACGCAGGTGATGAATTTATGATTATTACGCCGGTTACAGACATTCAAGCTCTCCTTCAGAAAACACATGAGATCCAAGAATTTCTGCAAAACAACCCACTTGACTACAATGGTGAATACATCTCATCAACGATCAGTGTTGGCATTGCTCAATTTCCTATGGACACAACAAATGGGGATGAGTTGAAAAGGCTGGCAGATATGGCCATGTATCGATCGAAAAAGAACGGGAAAAACACGGTCACTCTATACAGTGAATTACATTCTATGTAACAAATAGCTTTCACAGAAAAAGGACTTCATGACGTGCTGAAGGGGTTCCTTTCCTGCGAAAGCTTTTTTACTCCCTTTATTCTTCCTAACTATTCATGTATGATGAGAACAGAACATTTGTTTCTGTGGAGGTGTTATTGATTATGAGTTTTCGATTTATACATACAGCAGATATTCATTTAGGCAGTCCGTTTAAGGGGTTAGTTAAGGTTCCAGAGAAGCTTAAGAAGAGGATCATCCACTCGGTTTCGCAAGCCTTTCAAGAAATGATTACCTTTGCTATAGATCAAGAGATCGATTTTATCGTCATCTCAGGAGATATTTTTGATCAAAGTCATAGAAGTGTACAGGCCCAGCTTCTGTTTAAGAATGAAATGGAACGCTTACATCAAGCAGGCATTATGTGTTACATCATTCATGGAAACCACGATCCTTTGGATGGCACTTTTATAGAGCTTAGCTTACCGCCAAATGTTTATGTTTTCCCGGCCAATACGGTGGGGAGACAAAGCTTTACAATAGAAGGTAGAGAAGTCGCTCACATCTATGGGATTAGCTATGAAACAGCTAAGGTATCTAGGAATCTAGCGACTTTGTTTACTAGAGAAGATGAAGAGCTGTTTTCTCTTGGTATGCTGCATACGAACTGTGAGGGAGATCGAGCGCATGAAAATTATGCCCCTTGCTCTAGGCAGGATTTGCTAGACGCAGGCTTAGATTATTGGGCACTGGGCCATGTACACCAAAGGAAAGTGCTACAACAGACTCCTTTTATTGGGTACCCTGGTAATATACAAGGCAGACATATTCGTGAACATGGGGAAAAAGGCTTCTTTGTAGTTACTGTGGAGGAAAATCGGGTGCTTGATGTGGCCTTTGAAGCCGTACAGCAATTTGTGTGGCTAGAGCAGGAAGTGGATGTAACAGATTTAGAAACGGTAGATGAGCTAATGGAGAGGCTTGAGCAGGATATAGAGAAGTTAGAAGAGTTGTATTCTGGAAGTGCATTGATTTTACGACTAAAGGGAACAGGAATCACAGAGTTAGCCAATATTTTAATAGAGCGTGAGACGATAGAGGGGATTGTTCAGCATATTCAACAGGGACAGGAATATGGTGGTGAAAATGAATCTAATACTTGGCTGGAATCCTTCAGTTTTCATGGTACATCAAGCTATCTGAGAGAGGATGCTAGGCAAACCTCTGCTGTATTTCAGGACATTATGAATCTAGTAGATCATTGGGAAAGCAATCAGTCCAATTTAGAGGAGGAATGGAGCAGTATTAATAAGGAGCTATTAAAGCACCAACGAGCTAAAGTGTTTCTTGAGCCTTTTAGCCCTGATGAACAAAAAGAGGTGCTTCGTCAAGCTGAATCGTACTTGCTTCATGAATGGTTAGGAGATTCAAGGCGATGAGAATGACCTCCTTATTCTTAGAACAGTATGGTCAGTATGCACAACTAAAGCTCACTGAGGAACAGCTTGCTTCTCCTATTACAATTATTTATGGTCCAAATGAGGCAGGGAAGTCAACAATTCATGCGGCTATTCGTGCTGTGCTTTTTGGTTTTAATTCAAAGGGTATTCTGTCTACCTATGCGAATCCAAATACTTCTGCTCAGCTTATGTTGACAAATGAAGACGATCAGCTCTTAAGGATTGAAAGGAACGCTTCAACTAAAGCGGGGAAAGTATCCTTGTATGATGAGCAAGGACATTTTATAGCAGAAGGTCAAAGAGCTGTGCAAGAAAAACTAGGAGGTATCTCATCCTCTTTGTTCTCCAATATTTTTTGCTTCAGTCATCAGGAGCTCCAGCGATTAGAAACGCTACAGGAGGACGAGGTTACGGCTTATCTGCATAGTGCTGCTATGGGCGGAGGCGGTCTCAGCCTACTCGACGTTGAAAAGAGGCTGAAAAAGAAGCAGGAAGAGCTATTTAAGCCAAGGGCAACGAACCCTGAGCTAAATCAGCTTCTTGCACAATTAGAGCTGGAACAGAATCGGATCACGGCATTAGAGAAGAAGCTTATCCAATACAAGCCTATTCAGCAGGAGCTTCAGCGTGCTGAAGAACAGTTAGGCTTATACAAAAAGCATAGGACTCAGCTAGAAAGAGAAAAAGAAGCGTATGAGATTCTGGCTCAGCTGTTTGTCCTTCTTCAAAGAAGGCGAAAGCTTCAGGTCACGATGAGCGAGCTCGAGGCTATTGAAAGCAAGCTGCTGCCTTATGAGGCCGAGCTTTATGAGCTTCAAATGAATGCGATGATGATTCGTGAAAAGGAACAGGAGCTAGCCAGTGTTGATCGGGAGCAAAGTAAGCTGAAAGAAGACATTCAAGCGAGTATAAGCCGCTTAGGACCACAATGGAGTATAGAGAAAGTGGAGCATGTAGTCTTATCCATTCCGGTTAAAGAGCAGCTTCTAGATATGATTCAACTCTATGATCGGGATGAATCTAGACTGCACATGATGAAGGAAAGATTAATAGAAAAGCAGGAAGCGTCCAAGCGGGCCGAGCATAAATGGCAGGAAACACAGAAAAGCTATGCCGATCAACAAAGTAGGCAGGACGAAGGAATAGGAAATGAAGGCTTTGCTGCTCGTGGTAGAACTAAAAATAAACGCCTACATTTAACAAAGAACTGGCTTTGGATATGTACGGCGTTACTGGGACTGGTCGTGACTGGTGTTCTAGGGATTCAGGGACATGCTTGGGAGGCAGGGCTTGTAGGGGCAGCCTTTATCTTGGTGGCTGTACTAGCTTACAGATGGACTAATGGGGCAGAAGGAGTACATGAGCACTGGTCTAATCTTATGCATAAGCAGGAGGAGCATTTAGCTCAGCAAAATATAGTGCTTCAAGCAGCTAAGCAGGATGCTCAGTTTTTACGGCAGGATGTTCAGGAGTATGAAGGGAAGGTGCTTGAAGCTGAGCAAGAGCTCCAAAGCACATATCAACGAGCACTGGAGTCTCTAGCTTTGTTAGGCATTAAGCCATTGGGGAAATCCTTGCGTGTAGAGAAGCTTCTGGAGACCATTGAAAAGGTACAGCAGGATATACTGAAAAGCAAGAGTTTAGAGAAGATGAAGGCTCAGCTTGAAAGCCCAATTATAAAGTGGGAGCGAGCGCTGAGGTCCCTCTATCAGGTGTTTGAAAAACAGGGAATAAATCGGGAAGATCGAGTAAATCTAGACGAGCGATATCAAGAAGAGGAAGGGAACGCTTCGTTCTACTCGTCTGAAACGGAAACAGGAGGACAAGCTATCCTAGAGCTTTTAAGCCATAAACTTAAGCTGGAGCAGGAGCAGCATAGAGAATGGTTAGAATGCAAAAGGAGCTATACACAGCTTAGCGCGGAATACAGCGCGCTCCTTGAACAGCTTCCACAGGAGCTGTCTCATCTAAAGGATGAGCTTGATCAATGGACAATAGCGGAGATTGAGGGAAAAAGCAAAGAGCTTGCCGCGAGCTATGAAGAACTGCTCAAACAGATCGAGGATCATGCTCAGTATATGGGGCATTTGAAGCAAAGCCTTGAGCAAATAGAGCAGGAGGATACTCTAGCCTCCCTACAGCATGAGTTTGAACAGAAAAAAGCGAGCTTTAGAGAAAAAGCTAAGGAGTGGGCGGCTTATTCTGTAGCTAGAGAGCTATGTGAGAGGACACGCCGGGTGTATGAGGAGGAACGTCAGCCAGCTATTTTGCAGCAGGCAAGTGCCTTTATGAGTGCCTTCACGTTGAAGCGCTATCAGCAGGTTATTGCTCCTATGGGAGAAAAGGAGCTAGTCCTTGTGGATCATAACGGGAAGCGCTGGGAGTCCTCCATGCTTAGCACGGGAACGAAGGAACAGCTCTATTTAGCGATGCGTTTTGCCCTAATAAAGCAGTATGAAGAACAAGCTGTGCTCCCCATCATTATGGACGATCCTTTTGTTCACTTTGACTCAAAGCGATTACAAGAGGTGTTTAGAGGATTGCTTAGCTTAGCGGATACACACCAAGTTATTCTTTTTACCTGCCATGAGCATTACATCGATCAATTTCAAGCTTTGGATTCGGGGAGTAAGCTCCAAGTCATTGAGTGGAACAAGGCTCAAAGGTCACCGGTATCTATATAAATCTGTAATACAATGTGAAATTTCATCATCTTTACGCCTTACCCTTTGATTTTTTGCGCGGATTAGGCTTAGGGTAACTTGGAGGAAATGAGCCTTGGTGATATACTTTTGAATGAGTGAAGAAAATGTAATTTAAACAGAACGTGGAGGGAAACAGACATGACTGTAAAATTTGATTATACCAACGCCTTACCCATTGTACGTCAAGAGGAATTAACCCATTTAGAGCCACTGCTACAGACTGCCCATCAGATGCTACATGATAAATCAGGAGCGGGAAGTGACTATGTAGGCTGGGTTGATCTACCACAGGATTATGATCAGGAGGAGTTTAAGCGCATTCAGGAATCTGCCAAGCAGATCCAAGAAACAAGTGATGTATTGCTTGTAGTCGGGATTGGTGGCTCATATTTAGGAGCGAAGGCAGCGTTAGACCTTCTAACGCATTCTTTTTACAACCAGTTGCCTAAAGAGAAGCGAGCAACACCAGAGATCTATTTCGTAGGTCAGAACATAAGCTCAACCTATTTGAATCATGTCATCGAGATGCTTGAAGGAAAGGATTTTTCCATTAACGTCATTTCAAAATCTGGAACTACAACAGAGCCTGCTGTAGCGTTCCGTATCTTTAGGGAGCTACTAGAAAAGAAATATGGGGAAGAGGGAGCTAAGTCTAGAATCTTCGCCACAACAGATAAGGAAAAAGGAGCTTTAAAACAGCTAGCAACGGAAAAAGGATATGAAACCTTTGTCGTTCCTGATGATGTAGGAGGAAGGTATTCTGTTCTGACGGCTGTTGGTTTGTTACCTATTGCTGTAGCAGGGATTAATATTACTGAAATGATGGAAGGGGCTCAGGAAGCTCGTCTTGAGTATGCTAATCCTGATCTAGCACAAAACCAATGCTATCAATATGCTGTAGTGAGAAATGCCCTATATAATAAAGGGAAGACAATTGAGCTGATGGTCAACTATGAGCCTTCTCTACACTACTTTTCAGAGTGGTGGAAGCAATTGTTTGGAGAAAGTGAAGGCAAGGATCAAAAGGGAATTTTCCCTGCAGCCGTAGATTTTACAACAGACCTCCATTCCATGGGTCAGTACATACAGGATGGTCGTCGTGATCTATTTGAAACAGTCCTTCAAATTGAAAAGATAGAAAATAAGCTTGTGATTCAGGAGGACCCGCAGAACCTAGATGGTTTAAACTTTGTAGCTGGTAAGACTCTAGAGGACGTTAACAAAAAGGCGTTTCAAGGTACGTTAATTGCCCATGTAGATGGTGGAGTTCCTAACCTAGTTGTAACGATTCCAGAGATTTCAGCTAAGGCGTTTGGACATCTTGTCTACTTCTTTGAAAAAGCATGTGGAATAAGTGGATATTTATTGGGCGTTAATCCGTTTGATCAACCAGGCGTTGAGGCATATAAGAAAAATATGTTTGCCTTACTAGGTAAGCCAGGCTTTGAAAAGGAAAAAGAGGAGCTTGAGAAACGCTTATCTAACTAGTGTCCGTTTATAGAAGGAGAGGAACGGTTATTGGTTAACTATAACGTTGTACAGGATTAAGTGTAAAAGAATTCAACTGTAATCAGTCAACTGTTATGAATTAGCAGAAATGAATGAGCCGTAATGAATCAAATCAAGAGGAAGTGGAGGAATAAAGCATGAAAATAACGTATCATGGACACAGTGTGGTGCACGTTGAAACAGAGCAAGCTTCTATTCTTATTGATCCTTTTATTACAGGAAATCCTTTAGCCAAAATTAGTGCGAACGATGTAAAGGCTGACTATATTCTATTAACGCATGGTCATGGAGATCATGTAGGAGATACGGTTGAGCTAGCCAAACGTCATAATGCCACCGTTATAGCACCAAATGAGCTAGCTGTATACTTGAGCTGGAAGGGCTGTAACACGCACCCGATGCATATCGGAGGAGCACGTGAATTTGAGTTCGGGAAAGTGAAATTTACTCAAGCGTTTCACGGTTCGGCCGTAGTAGATGAAGAAGGGCAAAATATTATCTACACAGGGATGCCAGCAGGGATTTTGTTAACTGTTGAAGGAAAGACGATATATCATGCAGGTGACACTGCTTTATTCGGAGACATGAAGCTCCTCGGAGAGCTACATTCTATCGACCTTGCCTTCCTACCTATTGGTGATAACTTTACTATGGGACCTGAGGATGCTCTGTTAGCTGCGGAGTGGGTGAAAGCGAATAAAGTTATTCCTATGCATTACAACACGTTTCCTCCTATCGAACAGGATCCACATCAATTCGTACAGCAGCTTAAAGCAAAAGGGATAGAGGGGCAGGTTCTTGAATCTACGGAGTCGATTACCCTGTAAGCTTTCAAACGGCTCAACTAAGGGGTGTTTGTGTCGAATTAATAAAAAATAAAAAACGGAAGATGAAAAAAGCAAGGGCTTTGTTAGGAAATGTAACGAACTTGACATGTTGTTGTAACACTCCTGTAATATTAATCCGTTAGAATAAAGACAAGATGAAAAACCCCCTTAAAATAAACAGGCGTAGCTCTCTAGCTACGCTCTTTTTTTGTATATATTTTAGCTTGAGCTTGTACTGTTTGCCTATATTCTCCGTTTAAGATAATCTTCAGTTTTATCATATTTTAATTTGAACATATTTTCCTCTCTCATGTCGTATACATGAAACAAGATAAGTGGAACAAGCCTTGTTCCTAAAAATGTTCTGTTACAGGAGGAAATATGATGAAGCTGAAAACAAGACTATGGATCTCATTTACCTTAGCGTGTGCCTTATTTCTTTTTGCCTTACCTAGACTTCCCTTTTATGGGACAACGATAGAATTTGGCTTTGGCGTATTATGGCTTGCTTTATGTGTTCTTGTAATTGGGGCTAATCTATACGGAATCCTCCGATTAGGGCGGGGTGAAAGAGTGGCTAAGCCTGTGTCAACTAGAGAGCAAAGGGAAGCTATTCGAAGAATTAATCGGTATAAGCCTAGACGGATGAGATCCCATTAATTACGCAGATTTTCTGATAAGTTGCTTTCTTTTCAGTATTATCTGTATAATTATAGGATAGGGTAACTGCAAAGAAAGTATGGTGTAAATCGATGACCAAACACGAATTAATTATCTCCCATATTCAGTCCTTAGAGGTTGGCAGTAAAATCTCTGTTAGGCAGGTAGCAAAGGAGCTCCAAGTCAGTGAGGGGACCGCTTATAGAGCGATCAAGGATGCTGAGGTCAAGGGCCTTGTTAGTACAATCGGACGTGTCGGTACGATTCGCATCGAAAAAAAGCACAAAGAGAACATTGAAAAGCTTACTTTTGCTGAGGTCGTCAATATTGTTGACGGTACTGTAGTAGGAGGGCAAAAGGGCTTGCATAAATCCTTACATAAATTTGTCATAGGAGCGATGGAGCTCGAAGAAATGATGAAATATGTGGACAAGGGTAGCCTTTTAATTGTAGGAAATCGGAAGAAGGCTCATCAGCTTTCCTTACAGCATGGAGCAGCTGTCCTGATTACCGGTGGTTTTGAGCCTACCTCAGAGGTGAAGAAGCTTGCCGATACACTGGAGCTACCTGTTATTTCCTCGTCCTATGATTCGTTTACGGTTGCTGCGCTCATTAATCGTGCTATCTACGATCGGCTTATAAAAAAAGAAATTGTCATGGTAGAGGATATCCTGATCTCTATCACCAACACTCATTATCTCTATACGACGAGTAAGCTTGCGGACTGGTATCAATTAAGCGAGGAAACAAAGCATAGTCGATACCCTGTTGTTGATCATAAGCTCAGAATAAAGGGAATGGTTACATCTAAGGACATTCTTGGACATCCAACAATTATACTTGTAGATAAGGTAATGACGAAGGATCCTCTCTGTGTCACAATGAAGACCTCTGTCGCCTCTGCTGCCCACATGATGGTGTGGGAGGGAATTGAGCTTCTCCCTGTTGTGAACGATCAGAAAGTATTGCTTGGTATTATATCTCGTCAGGATGTATTGAAGGCTCTGCAATATACACAAAAACAGCCACAGATGGGACAAACGTATGAAAGCCTGATTACAGGTCATTTTGAAGAGTTCGATGAAGAGGATGACTTTTATATTCGTGGAGACGTCACTCCCCAAATGATTAATGATGTAGGAACATTATCCAGTGGAGCATTAACAACAATCATGACAGAAGCAGGTCACAGAGCCATTAGAAGGGGCAAGCGAGGAGATCTAGTAGTTGAAAATCTCTCACTATATTTCTTTAAGCCTGTACAAATTGAGCAAGTTATCGAGGTACATCCAAGATTATTAGAGGTTAGCCGCAAGTTCGGAAAAGTAGATATTGAGGTGTTCCATGAAGGAACGGTTATTGCCAAAGGAATTATGACCGCTCAGCTTATCGATCGATGAAAAATAAGTGGTCATTGTACTTGTGAAATAAGGAATGTATTTTCATTCCATATAAAAAGTCCAACTATCTAACGGATCAAGTTGATCTAAGTAATAGTTGGGCTATTTTTAATACTTTTCTATAAATGATAGATTATATACGACTTCAGAGGCCACTTCCGAGAGGGAGATGACAGAAGCAATTTACTTTTGCTGCTGCTTCCATTTGGTAAACTCTAAGAAATCCTTAAACTCCTCTTTTGTTATATTTGATTCCATGGCTTCCTTTACAAGCTCAAGCCACTCCTGATCTAAAGCCTCAGTAACACTCTCCTCATGAATGAGACTTTGTATCGGAACGTCTAGAACACCGGCAATCTTTTCTAAAAACTGTATAGAAGGATTCTTTTGTATATCCCGTTCTATTGAACTTAAATAGGACTTGGCAATATCGGCCTTGTCGGCTAACTCGGATAAGGAAAGCCCTCTTTCCTTACGCAATGCTTGAATTTTCTTGCCGATCATGCGCTACGTTCACCTCTCTTACGGAGCAGTACCCTTAATAAATAGGAAGATGGCATACGTTCAATGCAATGAACGAAGCTAATAATTTCTATTATAGCATACAATTTTAGATTTTAAATCAGTAGCTTATCCGGTGTATGAACACGACTTTTGATCAAAAAGAAAAGCGACCGAACCATAAGGATTCTATCGCTATACGTTTACTCTCAAAATAACGAAAAAAAATAAGAAGAATTATTTTATTTGCACAGAATGCTGCTTTCTAAGAAATTGCCGTACCTCGTCTGGAGAAAGTTTCATTTTCTTTGCGGCCAGCATGAGAATGACCCATTCACGATCGAGGTTCACAGGTATTTGATAGAGAGGCTTTTTACTAGGTATTTTCTCCAACCCCCTAAGATAACCTGCCTTGGTAGTCCAGCCATCATAGCTTAGCGCCTTAGATCTGAAACTTTGCGTCCCTGTTTTTCAACAGATTTGCCTTTACAAAGCACGCTTCTATAAAATGTCTTCCTATGTTTTATATTAACTTCTCTTTCGAAATATTCCAATCAATAAAATTCTAAAAAAACCTTTCTTTCCCAACAATTGATTGTATGTATCGACAATAATCCTTAATTTATTCCTGTAAAGCTGTCGATAAAAAGTCATGCTTGTTTGAGATCATTCTATATAAAGAACGGAAACTTTTCAAAACATAAAATAGTGAGGATTAGGAAGCTACATCTAGGAAATTAGAGGTTTATTGTTCTTTATAACGAATTTTAGTTGAAATTAGTGTTTTTTCTTTTATTTATCGGGGTATATACTTTATTTGTGTTCTTTATAAAGAACGTTTGGCAGTTTATTTTACAATCGCTCCTGTATGGTGAGAAGGAGGGGAGAGGAATAAGAAGAACAAGGGTTCATCGCTATAGAATTAGGGGTGTAGAAAAAGTTAAGAGAGTATCCATGATCTTATTTTTAAAAATGTGGATTATTAGTTACCTGCTTCTGGTTTGCTTTTCTCAATTTGTAGCCCCTACTACTGCATTACATAACGATATTGAGACGAGTTTAGGAACGATTCAAGTGCAGTGGGAGGAGGATCTTAAGGGCTTAGAGAATGCACAGCTAGCTTTTATAGATCTAGGACTAAAAGAAGTGGATGATTCTATTCAAATTTATGCCGTAATCATGAATCAGAGTGAATCTGTCGAAATGAGTGAATCCATTCCTTATGAGCTGCATTGGTCTGAGGACGGTGAGCCATTAGAAGGTGTGCTTGTAGAAACAGAATCTATTCCAGCGCTGGGAGCAGGAGAACAGTACACCATAATAGCTATTCCTGCACAAACAGGAAACTACGGATTTAATATACCTCTTTCGGATGAAGAAATGTTATGGAGTGGCAGCATTTTTGTTGATCTACAACCGTCGATTGAGAAACCAAGCACTGGTCTGCCTGATAATTTAGATCCAGCCATTTTAGAAGCATACGCCAATGGACTTTTGACAGATGAAGATTTACTCGCTCTCTCTCAAGGATTAGTTGATACCCATCAATTGCTCTTATTTATTAATGGTGAATTAACTAGAGAAGAGCTTGAACGGATAAAAGCTGGTGAAGATCCTGTAGAAGGCTCAGAGCCTGAGGAACCAGGAGAAGAAGATAAACAAGAAACAGATGAAGAGTCTGATGAAAACAAAGAGGAACAGAACGAAGAATCTGACGAAGCCAGTGATGGGCAGGATGATGATTCTAACGAAGATGAAAATGAGCAGAGTGATGATCAGCCTGTAGATGAACCGAATGATCATGATGCAGGTAATGAGTCTTCAGATACGGATGAACAAGAGCAAGAGCAGAATCCTGTAAATGATGAAACGGAAGAACAACAGGATGAGAAAACCGTGGGTGAAACGGACACTCTGGATAGCCCGCCGAGCAAGGAGAAAGAAGCTGAGTAACCCTAGAGAGAGAACAACCTTATACTTCCTGTCTGAGAAGGGATGGTGAAAAATGAAAATTAAACGTTTACTAAGCACGACCATTAACATTCTACTATTTGCCGTGCTTTGCCTCATGATTATGATTGTGGTTATTTCTAAGGCATCTGGTGGAGAACCTAGCCTATTTGGAAACGAGTTTAAAATTGTTCTTTCAGGGTCTATGGAGCCTACCTTCAAAACTGGATCAGTCATAGCTGTTAAGCCTGAAATTAATACAGCTGATCTAAAGGCTAATGATGTGATTACGTTCTTAAGAGATGAACGTACCTTAGTTACCCATCGAATTGTTGAGGTCATTGAAACTGGGGCTGGCAATCTATTTAAAACACAAGGTGATTCTAACGCTTATGCGGATGCTGAGCTAGTTTTGGACCAGAATGTTGTGGCGCAGTATACCGGCTTCACCATCCCTTACCTTGGTTATATGATGAACTTTGCTAACTCTCAGCTAGGTATTGTTCTGCTTCTTATTTTACCAGGGGTTTTACTTCTAGGATATGCCATTCTATCTATTTATCAAGGATTCAAAATACTAGACAAAGAAGCGAAGAAAATCTCAGAAAGTCATTAATCAAGTTTTAAAGAACAAACATCTTAATCGGTTAATTTTCCTTATTTTCTATAGGGAATTAATAATATTAGAGCTTTTTAGGAGGAATAATAATGAGTCTGAAAAAGAAGCTAGGAATGGGTATTATGTCTGGTGCGTTAGGTTTAACTTTAATTGGAGGAGGAACATGGGCAGCTTTTAATGATGTAGAAACGGTCAGCAATACATTTGCTTCAGGTACATTAGATTTAGGGATTGGCTATACGGATGCACATTTTAAAATTAGTAACCTTAAGCCGGGGGATACGTTCTCTGAAGCTCTAACTCTAACAAATGATGGTTCGCTAGACATCAACCAAATCTTTTTACATTCTGTGTACGTTGAGAATAGCTGGAAGGATTACGATAAGCTCAACCTAAATAGTAAGGTGGGAGCAGGTGCGGGGAATAACACCTTAGAGGATTTTCTGCAGCAATTTTCTGTAACGGTAACCAATAGCTCAAATACTTCTGTCTTTGCTGGTACGCTACAGGATCTAGTTGCTGCCGTAGGTACGCAATCTATTGAGCTAACAGGGACGCCTGCTGATGTTGTAGGTTTACCGGCAGGGAACGGATTAGAAACGTATACGTTCCATGTGGAATTTGTAGAAGACGGTGAGACCTTCCCTGGAAGTCGTCTACATAAACAAAATAGGTTCCAGGGTGAAGGTGCGACGTTAAACTTTGTATTTGAAGCCACTCAGATGCCTGGTGAAGCTAGGTAATTCGTTTAGATCAATCTGGTGAAACTAGATATTTACTGTAGATCAGCTAGAGTACTAGCTTGCTCATCGCTTGTGAAAGCCATCAAAATCTATGGGATGATTTGGAGGAATAAGGATGACTATTAAAAGAAAATTAACAATGGGTGCGATTTCCGCAACGTTGGGTCTTGCTTTAATTGGTGGAGGAACCTGGGCCGCCTTTAATGATATAGAGACGGCAAGTGCCAGTCTTGCTGCTGGTAAACTAGATTTGGTGGTTGATTTACAAAAGGCGGATACATCTACACACCTCATTAATGTTTCCAACTTAAAGCCGGGAGACTCTATGGAAAGAACGTTTAGAATGAAAAACAACGGTACATTGGCGATCAAAGATGTTCTCATGTCAGTCGAATATGATGGCTTTGCTGCCGATACATCAAGCTATAATTCTGCTATTCCGCAAAATACAGATGCGGTAGAGTTCCTATCTCAGTTTCAGGTCGAGGTGCTCCGCGTAGGAACTGAAGGCTCAGGAGAATTCCCTAAAGAAATCATCAGTGAAAGTGACAATATCACGTTGTCAGATATCTATTATGCTACTACCCTTGATGGTGTAAACGGATCATTGCGTTCAAACGCACAAAGCAAATTGGCGGGTGCCATTCCAAGTGCATATTGGGTGGATAACCGAATCAATGTAGCTACCGTTAATCCTGATCAATGGACGGGACTTCCTGTTGTTCCTCATGACGACGATGATGTTCTTGTGGTCATCACATTTATTGATGATGAAAGTAAAAATGCTAACGGATTGTATGACCAAAATGCGTTCCAAGCGAATAGCATTAACGTCTATTTTGACCTAGAGGCTAGACAATGGGAAGGGATAGATGTGCAGCCTTCAGATATTGGTAATGGTGCTAGAGGAAGTGGAGCAGACGGTTATATTCAGAACAACGAAAGAGCAAAAAGCGGTAGACCATAAGCCATAGCTTTACTTAAAATCTACTAATAGTTTCTCATAATGTCTTCTTGCAGAATGTGAGTGGTGGGGAGCAATCCTCACCCTTATTATTTATTCAGGTAAATTTAGAATTTATCTCACGGTTAAAGTGAGGGATGTGGATGAAAGAAATGAAATACATGAAATACGTCGGTTATTATTGTTTATTTATTCTTCTCGTGTTATATCTAGTACCTCCAGAAAGAACCAGCGCAATTGACTCTCAGCCTAGGGTAGATTTGACCACATCTGCTGAGGAAGGTCGCTTATTTACGGTGAGTAATTTTAAACCCGGGGATTGGGCTGAACGAGAAATTGTGATTGGGAACAAAGGGAATCGAGATTTCTTCTATACAATGAGTGCCTCTCTCGGTTTGCAGGGAGAAGAAAGTGAAAAGTTCTATGAAGCATTAGAATTAACAGTAGAGGATTCAACAGGAGAACTGTATGCCGGAAAGCTGAGTAAGTTTACGGGACTTGAGCCAAGGTTCTTGAGAGTTTCCAGGGAGGAAGCCCTAACACTTACGGTAAAATTCCCCTTCGAGTACGGGAATGATTATCAAGCTCTAGAAACAGTCGTGCTATTTATATTTTCAGCAGAGGCTAGACCTGACCGACCACCAGAGACGTGTGAGGATCGTGGAGATTGCCCGGAGCCTCCTGGACCAAATCCACCAAGACCACCCAATCCACCAACTAACTGTGCTGAAAGAGGAGACTGTCCAGAGCCGCCAAAACCAAGACCAGACCCACCAAAAACATGTGTGGAGCTAGAGAATTGTGAGGAAGGCGAACCACCAGCTGAGTCTCCAGAGGAGGTAGATCCTCCAGGGCAAGGACCTGAAACACCTACACCTGATCCAGGTTCAGGTGAACCACCTGATGATCCGAATGATTCATCATTGCCAGGCGAATCCGTTCAACCACCAGGGGGGAATCTTCCACCAGGTGAAGGTGGTAGACTGCCGAACACATCCTCACCATGGTATAACCTCCTTCTAATTGCCTTTATCGGCATAGTTGCTTCTGCAGCTATGATGTGGCTTATTCAGAAGAGGAGTCTATACAGGGGAAATAGTCTTGAACAGTAAAAAATAGTTTAAGCAGTAAATGGGAATTAGAACCTAAGCATATTTTTGCACCGTGCGCTGGGAGCTGCGCATGGTGCGAAAAATAACCGTGTAAAAAAGGAGGGAGAATATGCAAGCAAACAAGCTGATTTTCAAGCTCATGTTTGTCGTATTCTGCCTTTCTTTTATTCTACTAGGATTTGCAGGCTGGAGTATTTATATGGAACAAAAGTTTATGGATGATGCTCTAAGGGAATGGGAAGCGATGTTCCAAGAGGCTGACATGTCACAAATTGAGGATGATCTTACGTTAACTCAGCTTGTGGCTTTGGAAGATACACAAAAGGAAAATTCATATAAAACGGCCAAAGAAGGAGATGTCATAGGGAAACTAAGCTTACCCTCAGTCGATATTGAGGTGCCAATCATTATGGGTACAGGAGATCAAGAGCTGGCAATGGGTGTAGGTCATTACATAGGAAGTGCTTTTCCAGGAGAACAGAACCAAACTGTTTTGTCAGGACATAGACAAACGGTATTTCGTCAGCTTGAAAAGGTACAACTAGGAGCAGAGGCTATTGCGGAAACCCTCGATGGTCGCTTTACCTATGAAATTGTAGACATGTTTGTTGTAGATAAAGAGGATCGGGGTGTTATTGTCCCTCAGGACAAAGCGATTCTAACTCTTGTAACATGCTACCCTTTTAACTTTGTCGGTGCTGCACCAAAGAGATACATTATTCAGGCTGAATTAGTGGAGGAGCACTACAGTGCACGTAGATAAGTAATAAAGATTAAGAGATGCATTGTACGAGTCAGAAAAGACGTAATCATATTGAGATTTGAAATTAACGATTAGCTAGACAAATAGTAATCTACTAACACAGAATAAACCACATATTTCTGTAAGGAGTTATGACCTGGATTGTCGTAAATGGCAGCAAGACTAAGAGAGGCTTCACCTGTATATTCAGAAATAGTAGTATTCTCATCGTGAACGGCATACATTCTATCGACGGCATAGGTGAACGTTCCTGATGGAGTTTGAACCACAATTTTCTCCCCTTTTTTCAATTCGCTGAGCTTTTCTAAGACAGAATGACCGTCCCCCATTAGAACACTATGCTCAGCCTCACCGGGAAGCACGCTGTTTTTATCATGGGTAATAAATTCATCTGCTGCTGTATCATAATAAACAGGGATATCAATGGAAAGAGCATCAATCTTCAATGTCCCAAGCTGTTGACCCGCTTGAGGTAAAGAGGGGTATAGAAGGGAATTAGAATGGTAAAGTGAAAGCTCTGCTCCCTCAATATTGATCGAGTATTCATTATCGTCCAAGGTATCATGCTCAAATATTAAATGATGTGGGCTATCCATATTGTAATCACCGTTATACGACCCTTCTAGGTAATTAGCTGAGCGGCTCATTTGCAAAGGGTCAGCCTGCTGAAAGCTAGATGTAAGAAGGGAATGACCAAACACAAACATAGAAAAGCTGAGGACAAACATTAACGCCCCTATGATATAAATAAGAATGACCTTCTTCATGGGATCCGTACTCCTTTCTTCAAGAAAGTTTGTTATCCGTGCTTTTGTGTTCTATATATAGTATTCCCATGTAGAATCAAGCGCCAAACCTATTTTATGTGTCATTCCAAAATGTTCTTGTGTCAGGAAAAATGTTTGATGTGTGGGTAAGAATTATCATAAGAAAAGCTTCTATTGAAGCCTTCTCGAAGAGGCTGTCTAGTCCATCATTAGAGGAAGCTTTTACATGTAGCCAGAATTCATAAAACTTGAAGAAATCATTGTATCAAATTTTATAAATTCTTAGACTGTAAGAAAAAGCTAGCTACAGTATGATCTGTAACTAGCTTTTTTGGCTTTTATCAAGGTATATCCTTATTAGTTATCTTATGAATTTGTAACCTTGGCAGCAAAGATACGGTGATATTTGATCCCCATAATAAAGTTAAACAAACCTAACGCTAGGAAAACAACACCTACCCCAATTCTCCAGCCTGTAATCTCAGGGTAAAAGCCGACCAGTTGAACAAGGGCCATAGCAATGAGCATAGTTCCCATCGCAATGTTGGTTTTGGCTGTATAAAATCTCATCATATCGAATTCGCCTTTTTTCTTATAGCTTCTTCCTCTGAAGCTATAAAAAATAGAGAACCCGGCAGCGAGAATAACGACAAAAAATAGTACAATATCCACCTTTAGCACCTCCATCAAGTCAAATAAAGTCCAAGCTTAAAAATCACTAATAATCCAAGCCTACTTTCTACTTCCTATTGTAACCTATTTTTCCGCCTGAAATCCACAGATACGATGAACATTAAATGACGCATTATTTTCAGATTTTTGAAAATAAATATTATACAAATGTGACATTTTTCGACTTTGTTCTACCTAAACATATAGTAGCATAGGAACTGAATATGTTTATTATTGGAAGAAAATTGATAGAAACAGAAAAGTAGAACAGACATAGATTTAGCCTACTAGACTTATTTGAGGGGGGTCTCATGGATGTTAACGTATTTTGTACTTTCTCTAAAGCGTCGCTGGTTAACGTATTTATTACTATGTGCTATTCTTGTGGTTTTAGGTCTGGGGTATAGTGGAACACAGATGATTACTCAGGGTATCGTCATGACGGCACAACAGGATTTAGATGAGCATTGGCGTTGGCAATACGATATTCTCGTCTACCCAAAGGAAGCTCAGGAATACCAAGGATTAGGTGATGGATGGGTAGCACCGCAAACGAGCATTGCTAGCTATGGTGGGATATCGATGGAGGATTTAGAGATCATTAGGCAAGTACCAGGTGTTGAGGTGGCTGCTCCACTTTCAATACTAGGTTATTTTGAACATTCATCAATTGATCTTAAGTATGAGGATGCAAAGCTTGGAGAATATTATGAGATTTCTCATAAAACTACTGCTTTTGATGGGTTAAGGAATATTAGTCTCTCTAGTTTCAAAAGGTATATGGAGTATCGAGAAATTGCAGAGGAGAGCCAATTCTCTTTTTCCGTAGATATTATATACACAGATGATGGGATCGAGCTTGCTTCGGGCTCAATTGAACCTGGAGTATATATAAGAGATAGAAATGAAATGATGGTTGTAGCTATAGATCCAGAGGCAGAGGATCGTTTATACAAGCTATCTGGGGCTATTGTTGATGGAGAGGATTTGCTACAAACTAGATTAACTAGAGACTCGTCTTCCCAAGATCCGCTCATCCCTCTATTTTTCATTAGAGATCAAGGCTTGCAGGTTGAAGAAAGTATCAGCATTTCACGTTTTGAAGTTCCAGAATCTATGGATTTTGGGAAATTCTTAGATGATAGTGTGATTGAAAGATTGGAAAATATGCCGTTAACCCCTCTTTCAATCGTCCATATAAACACATTTTCGCCTGAGTTAAGGTACAAACAGGTGATACTTAAATTTGACCAAGAAGGTCAGATAAAAGAACATGTTATTCCTTATGGTCTAACTAATCGTTTACACTTACACTATTCACCACTTGATTATCAGCAACTGGAGATGGAGGATGATGGCATTCCGCTTCTATATGTTGAGGGGGAGGAAAAGCTACATAGCTGGTATTTTGGTGAACAAGATACGATTTACACCTACAGAGTACTAACAAATGAACAGGAGCTTGCGGCCAGACAAAGTCCGAATGGTTATTATACCTTTGAACACCTTCCGAAATTTGGATTCCTATCACAAGGTTACTTCGATACGAGTTTAATAGTCCCACAATATGCCTCTTCGTGGAGCTTTGGAGATCCGGTTGATGTCTATACCCCTCAGCATAGTATGATTTTGGCGGATGGTGCAGGTCAGGAGGTAGAACCCCGGCCATTACTGCCTCTACCGTATAAGGATACGTACTATTCCGGTGCTCCAGATGCTATCACTATTTTAGAAGCAGCCCCTGTTGTCTATAGAGATGAGCCCCCTATCTCATCCATTCGAGTTGTCGTCCATGGAGTTGATGAGAGGAGTGAGGAAAGTCAAAGGAAAATAGAACAAGTAGCCAATGAAATTATGGAGAGTACAGGACATAATGTGGAAATTATGCTAGGCTCTTCTGCTGGAAAAGTGCAGATACAACTAGGTGGCGCTGGAGAGGGAGAGGTCGGTCTTCTGGAAGAGGGTTGGCAGCAAATGGGGGTCAGTTGGCAGATTGAAGAGCAGATTTCAGAGGCGAATAAATGGTTGTTCTTCTATTTGAGCGTAATTATTTTTGTGCTTAGCTTCACCGTTATCACACATAGTTTGCTAAAAAGATCGATAGAGTTCTCTACGTTACGGGCGATTGGTTGGACTAGAAGCAAGATCATCAGTGTGCTGTCCTATGAGATTGTCTTTCTATCGTTACTGCCAGTAGTGCCCTTACTATTTACATCTGGAATGTGGAATATTTCTATAAGCTGGCAGGAAGGAATTGGATTGGCTTTTGTTAATTTCTCAATCATTACCGTAGGTTATTATGCAGGAAGTCGAAGGTCCTTGTGGTCATCCCCACGTGATGGATTGGCAGGAGAAGGATCAAGTTCTACAAAACGTCTTTTCCCTATTTCGGGGGTGTGGGGCTTTATATTCCATCAATTACTGAGAAGACCTCTACGCTTTGGCTTAATGATCCTGAGTATTGTATTAAGTACGTTAATGGTGCTATTATTTGTGGCTACACAACAAAGTCTTTCAGACTTTCTATTCCTATCTTTTTTAGGGGAAATAGTAGATCTACAATTAAGTACACATCAGTTCTATTTCTTAGGGTTTGGGATTTTATTTACACTAGCGGTTGTTGGGCTGTTATTGCTACTCAATTTATTAGAAAGGAAAAAAGAGTTCTATCTGTTGCGTTCTATAGGATGGTCACTAGATAAATTGAGATTGTATCTATTAGTTGAGTCCGGTGTGATCGGTATGCTTGGTGGAGCACTTGGGACGATCATTGGATACGCCATACTCACTTATTTCTCTTCTTTATGGCTGCCTGTATGGGTAGCATTTATTTCCATAGTCGTTCCTTTAGCAATGCTTATTTGTTTTACCTGGTTAATATTTGGGTGGGTTAAGCGGTCTAAGTTGGGGAGTGAGTTGTAACAACGAGTGTTCAAGATTGTCAAAGCTTTAAACGATATGAGTAGGTCTTGCACAGAAGGGGGAGGAGTAATGATCAGGTTAAAGGATGTTGTCAAAAGCTATAAGGTTGGAGATAACCAAATCAATGCGTTAAATGGGGTATCCTTGGAATTAGAAGAAGGCTCATATGCTACAATAGTAGGCCCATCTGGTTCAGGCAAGTCAACATTATTTCATATCATTGGAGGATTAGAAGAAATCGACCAAGGCGAGGTGTGGGTGGATGAAGAACCTATTCATCAGCTAAAAGATAAGGAATTGGCTCGTATTAGACGTGAACAGATCGGCTTTGTCTTCCAACAGTTTCAATTGCTACCTACTGCGTCTGCCCTAGAGAATGTGATGATGCCTTTACTTAACTTTACATCCTCTAAAACACTTAGAGATAAAGCGGCTGCCGTTCTAGAAAGAGTGGGGCTAGGTGATCGCTTGGATCATCTCCCTTCACGTTTGTCTGGCGGTGAGCAACAGCGTGTTGCTATAGCTAGAGCATTTATTACTGAGCCCAAAGTGATTCTAGCTGATGAACCAACAGGTAATTTAGATAGTGAAAATGGGATGAAGATTATACAGCTCTTAGAGGACTTTCATCAAAAGGATGGAGGGACTGTAGTCATGATTACACATGATCTTAACCTAGCAGAGCGTGCAGAGCAGAAAATCAGCATCTTGGACGGACAGATTGTTAGTCATGATCGGAGGATTCTAACGTGACTTTTATAAGGCACACCGTTGTTTTTAGCTTTATCCTGACTATGCTGCTATTAGTAGGTTGTAACCCTAAACCTGTTCAAATAGAGGAGACCACTGAGGAACTACCTGAATTTCTGATTGATAACCCTAAAAAGTTAGTTGAAGCAAACCCTACCATTCAAGAGTCTGATCTCCTATTACAGGGCTTAGAGAGGCTAAGTCATTATTATGATAGTGTCTTTGATCAATCAGAACGAGCACAAATATTTAATGTTCCTGAAACAGGATATTCCTCTTATATTGACTACTTAGAAATCATGCTTTCTAAAGGCAAACCTATTCTCCCAATGTATGGAGGCACAGAGGATATTAAACGACAGATAGATGAAGGACATCCTGTTTTAGCTGTATTTCCTTTAAGTGGTGGTATGGAGGCGCAGACTGTTTTTTATGGATACGATGATGACTCTTTGTTCTATTACCACTTACCTAATATGAATGAGAGAAGTGTCTCGATAGAAAGAATGAATTCGTATGAAGAGAAGGAAGTTAAGCTCTTTATGTATGAGGAAGGGTTAACAGAGCTTGATTCAGATTACTACTTCCTTTTATACATAAGAGATATATATTTGAAGGATGACTCAGAGCTATTGGGCCAAGCTATTGAAAGGATTGAGAAAGAGAATTTGTTTGAGCAGGACGATGCTTATATCAGATTCTATGTGTTGTATTACACGTTTTATGATCCACAGCCCGAGTTAGTTGAGCCATATGTTGAGGAAATAAGCTATAGCCCTATTCTGTATGCGGAGATTAACTTTATGCTACCTGTAATAAAAGGCGATGACGAGCAAGCGTTAGAAGCTATGTCAAAGATGAACCTCTCTGTTGCACAGCTTCCCATGTACAGGGATGATACGATCTATCATGTTGGGGTACTTGCCTTAGAGAACGATCGAATGGAATTGGCTCGTACTACGTTACAATTTTTAAACGAAAGAAGCCCTGATTTCCCGGGATTAGCTGAAGCGTTGGCTCGGGTTGAAGAGTAGATATTTTATTTGAGAGCATCGTCATGAAGAATAGAAATTAAATAAGTAAAATGATTTCCATTCGAATTACTTATTACTTTTGACTAATTACTCATAAAATACTATACTAAAAATAACGAATGCGTTATTTTGAATTTCTTTAAGGATTTTTGAGTACAATAACAAAAGAGGGTGCGCTAACACCCTCCACATACAATAGTTGGCCTCTTTGGAGGCTAGGCTCGGTTTTGAGAAAATAGACCCACAACACTTGTTGCCTCAAGGGGGTCTATTTTTTTGCGTTGTTTGCCAATATAGCGACTAACGCTCCGAAAGAGATCATAAGACAGATCGTTTCAAATGTTGTCAGCATAAAAGCATCACCTCCTCCAAAAAGGAGTAAGTGAGCCTAGACCACCCTTGAGAAACCTATTCTATTGTATGATTCAATCATATAACATTTTTCTAAAGTAGACGTTATATATTAATATCTTTATTAAAAATTATCTAGCTTAATTAATTCTTTCTTTCTATTTTTCAATAAGAAATGGGAGCCTCTATAACCTAACGTGGTTAGAGACTCCCATAATCTATATACATTAGATGTTTTGCTTATCTTCTGTGATGTACTTGCCAACTATTGCTCCACCTGGACTACCTAATACTGATGCACCGCTATTATTAACATTTAATTTTGTAGGGCTAGTGATGGTAAATTCTCTTTTAACACTGTTAGTATCAACACCTATTCCTCCTGGACCTGCCAACACTTCGATTGAACCAGAAAAAACTATACAAAATACCAAGCTACTAGTCCACGAGAGTTAAGATCTTCTTTATAAATAGATCCTCTTTTCGATAGAATTTTTAGGGCTTCTTCACTTTCATCTAGTAGTAAATTAAATGTTATGTCCACTTTTAACACTATTAATATCAACAACAGGGCCTGCAGGGTTACCTAAAACTTCTGTTGCACCAGAAAAAATAACAAAAAATACCAAACTAGAAGTCAACATGAGAGTTAGAATTTTCTTCATAGATAAGTCCCCTTTTCGATAGGATTTTTAGGGCTTCTTCACTTTCGCCTAGCTTTTGTAGTTTTAATAAAGGAAGATGAATAAAAAAGTAGTTATCTGCACTAACAAAAGAGTCTACTGATTTATAGAATGTACTCACATCTTCATCTATTAATCCCTTATAATAAAAATAAAATCCTTTATCCCAATCTGTCAAGCTATTTATGTCAATTTCTTCTAAGTAGCCTTGAGCAAGTGAAATATCACCTTTATTAATAAGGTAAAAAATATAATTAGCAAGAGTCTGATGGTCATCAAGAGGTTGTGTGAACTCGAAATCAATTCCATAGAATGAGTTTAAGAAAGAGTGGTTTAGGTTTGCCATTTTTAAATAATTTGAATGGCTAAATGTAATGGCAACATCAATACTTCTTTTAGAATACTCCAAAGCCAATTGGTAATTAGAAAATAAATATGTTTGCGATAAATTTATGTAGGCAGCAGCTTTAACATGCTCAATAAAATCTTGTCCAATAATGGAATAGCAAGATTGTCTTGCTTTTTCAAGGTTATATGAAAATAGATGGACAGCGAAAGAAAGTAACCCTAATCTAACAGAATAAGAAGCCTGAATATAATCACTTCTAATCTCTTCAATTTGTTCATGAGTATCTTGATTGTGAAGGAGGATTGATTTATTCTCTCCGAGATCAAAGTAGATTAAGCCTTTTAAAATAGACTTTAATACCCTCATTTCAACTTCTCTCGGTTTAAATTCTTCGACTTCACTTAATAGCTTAATAGAGGGAAGCTTTGCGTCCTTCCTCATCTTAATAAGACTATACATTCGAGCCCACTCTCTATCAGCGGGATTCGAAGAGTTGGAAAGAAGCTCAATTAGGTAATCAAACTCTGCCCACAATTGGTTGTTAGAGCAATATTCTAAACCATGTCTAGCATTTCTAGATCGTTGGGTTAAAATATACTCTCCCATAATGTTCACTTGGTCGTTAGGGTACAAATACTTTACTATTCTTAACACGGATTCAAATCTCATTTCCCCGTGTCCGTGTAAAAAACGAGAAATGGTTGATTCCGTTGTGTTGGCAACTCGTGATAGTTTGCGCTGATCCATGTTGTCTAGATGATCAAGAGTTTGCAAAATTCTCTCTTGCAGCACACTACCTTCCCCCTTATCACAAAATATTCCAATCTATGATAAGCTTACCCCAAAGGCTAAGTTGAGTCAAATATTTTATAGAAAATTGCAAAATTAATTGTTTTGTAGAATTTTAAAGAAATAGACAACAATATCTATGTCTTAATTTGTAGGGAAGAACATACTAAAGAGCTAAATCAAATCGGAGATGGGCAGAGATATGGAAGTATACTATTATCTAAAGAGCCGGGGATACAAGGGGATATGGCTTCTGGATAGATGAACTTTATGTGCAAATGGAACAGTTAGTGCTTTCTTAGAAGATAGAAGACAATCTTTATGATAGGGAAATTCTTTAGTATAATCATCCTTTATAAAATATTTAGGAGGAGGAGACTCTTTGCAAAAATTAATCGTGGTCTTTATTCCAATTTTACTTTTTATCGCTGGCTGCACTTACCATAGTGATTCTGAACAAAATTTTGACTTGGATAAACAAATGATTAGTTACCATTGGACGGAGAGATTAGAATCCCATGCCACTTTCCTTCAATTGATTAAGGAAAATTTGAAAGATAAACAAGCATTAACTAATCTCTTTACAGGGTATTTCGTTGCAACTCAAAGAGATTCATTCTTTCAAGTATTTCGAAATGACGCCATAGAGTATTTAAAACAGGTGTACAGCGAAGCATTTGTTAATCAACTTTTCGATGTTCATAACAGCGTAAATGATTTATTGAGTGACATCCAACAGGTTTTCCAGGATGATCAAGTAGATTTAGATATTGAGGAGTTAGGTACAAAATTAGATTTAGTAAGTCATTTAATTCTTCATGCTGGTTCTACTGAATATAGGTCGACTAACTCAGATTTAAATTTATATAATGTATTTGCCTTTCCTAATCAAGTTAGTGACAAACATTCCATGACGAGTATAGCTGATCTTATTGAGAATATAAATGATCTTTTAGAAGAAGTGAAAAGTGATTTATTACCCTAAATATTCCAAGTGCGTTTATTGGGCTAATGTTGTTAGTTGTATGTAATGATAGACTTACTTTTTAACAGATTTAAAAATATAATATATAGGCTTGTGTTCTATAGTTTTTTATTTTACCTGGTTATGGTTGCTCACTTTAGACTAGGCGGGATATACATACCACCATTGGAAAATAGAGTTGTAGCTGTACAGACTTATCCGTTCTATTTCATCAATAATTTAGCTCAAATTTACAGCCAAAATGGTTTGGATAGAGCTTTCTTGAACCCTTTCAGATTATCATTTCTTAATATCATGCTGCTTGTTCCTTAGGAGTGTATTTAGCCCTTTTATTTAAATGGAACTCTGTAAAAAAGGCCACTGTTGTTATTTTTTGCTCGAGCTTAACGATTGAATTTGTCCAACTTATTTCGACCAACTTTGGCTGGTTATATGGAAGAGCATTTAACGTAGATGATTTAATATTAAATACTTTAGGGGGAGTTATAGAACTGCGAAAGTTCTAAGTAAATATATAAAAATTCCACAGAAGACCGGTGAAAGCCTACGGTAAAAATTTCTGTTGGTAAATTGAATTCAATTAATACACTTGGCAATGCTTTCTTTCGTCATTGCAAATTATGAAAAAGAGATTTTTTCTCTCTTTTTTTTTGCATTAAAATAGGGCTACATAGGTCGAAAGAATCGTTACTCAATATATTTATTTTAAAAATAATCAATTTCCCGGACAAATTTCGACAATATTCTGTTTTTTGATATGCTAGGATATAACTAGTTTAGTAGAAAAGTTGGATTTCATGCAGGAAATTCTTACTATTTATGACCATATAAACCTATAAGGTTGAAATGTAGGTGAAGTCATGAAGAATCGCTGATTCCGATCAAGAGTACCTGAACTACCTCATCCGGTATGTCCAGACCAGTGCTCTTATGCCCACAAATACATCATGAAGAGTTTTACAGAAGCTAACAAATTACTCACATCTTAACTGATCAAATTCCAGACATACTGATCGTGCATCAGGATTTACTCACTCAGATTGATTCTTTATCTACCTCCACGCTGGTGATTAAGCTACTAGAGCACCATATCCCTTTTGATACAACCGACCTATACTCCGTTTACAGATATCAGCCCTTCACCCTGCTATTTCAAAATATCTCTGACTAAATACAGCATAGAGGAAACTCTGTAAGCTATGATATGGAGCGATTACAAACACGAGTTATTTCTATTTTTTCACCCGTAGGAGGAGTAGGTAAAACAACACTAGCATTAAATTTATGCGTACTTTTATCCAATCAAGACTATCGTACCCTTTATTTAAACCTTGAAGAATTGTGTTCTATGTATCCATTATTTCAACGAGAAGATGCTGATCCATTTTCACGATTGATTTATTCCATTTACGCACACCCTGAACAGCAGATATTTACTTTAGATCAAGCTGTTTGCTATGATGCAAGGTAAAACTCTCTTATTTCCCTCCTCTGTACGCCGGCACCAATTAATATCCTTTATTACAAAATGTGAGCAATCATTAATTAAACTTGATATATTTGGATACAATATGTTAACTAAAATTCAAAAAATAAAAAAATGTAAAATATATGTTTACAAATAATTATAAATATGATAAATTATTTGAAAAACAAACTGAAATTGGTGAAAAAATGAATTCTACTAGAAAAAAAATTTATTTTATTTTACTAGTATTAATAATAATTCTGATGTTTTATATATCTGACAGTTATACTGTAGCTTATGAACATGTGAGATTGTTGAGTATAGATAATGAAAATAATCATATACTTGTTGCTTATATATTGGAGGATGAAGTGTTGCTCGATTTTATTATAAATGTTCCAAAATCGATAGTTTACAGAGGAAACTATTCTACATTTGATGTTAAAGACAAGGATTTGTATGAAATATTGGAAATAAATAAAATGTACATAATAAAGTATGACTATTTTGATTTTCTCTTTTTAAATTTTTTTGGAAAAAAATTGATCATGATAGAGGAAAAACCTTAGAAAGGGGGGAATTTAGTATAATTTGAATTCCTCTACATCAATTTTTTATAAAATTCTAACAAAGAAGGTGAATTTAATGAGAAGATTTCTATATTTATCATTAGTAACAACAATAATAGTTACTGTTTTTCTATCATTTCAAACTGGAATTAGTGCTACTATGGACACTCCAATTAATATAAAGTTAGAGAGTGGTTTAGACATATACATTGATGCCGATGGAAGATTACTTCCTATTGAGGAATTTGATTCAGTAGATGATGAGAGCATGGATGAGTATTTGATTCAGATGGGCTTCCCAAAATGGTATGTAGACAAAATGACAATTGAAGATAAGGAATACCACTTATCATTAGGTGGAAAAGTTGTTTACTTTGGAACAGAAAATTTAACTAGGGAATATCAAGCATTGGACGGTACTATTTACGAAGTTAGTAATAATAACATTGATGAAATTAGGGATATACAGGAAAAAGACTTTAAAATATTGAGCAATCAAGGATTAGAAGTATCACCAAATTTTATTGAAAATCAAGAAATTGAATTAATGTGTGAAACTGAATTTAATAACGGATGTTCAGATGGAAAGTGGATGGCATATACTTATGCAGTAAAATTACAAGATTTTAGCTCCACTCAGTACAGGTATCTCTTTAGGGTGAATTCAGAGTGGTCTGATACTCCAGTTGCTGTATTTTATGATAGTATGGGGATGCATTGGGGAGTAAATGGACAACCAGTTGGTCAAACTGCTTATGGAAAAAGAATGTTAGTCTTTGGGTCAACTTTACATGAGTTTAATCTTAGTGTTGATGAAAGCAGTAATTTTGGATTGAAGACAGGAAATATTTTGTTAGAGTGGGCAGATTATCAAAATGCATATATTGAACAACAAGTTCTTGTTAGTAAATCACTAGATGGGCATCAACTAGCACTTTCAAGTGCATACACGCATCCTTGGACCCCGGGTACACTATCTGTCAGTATTGGGATAGCAGGGATTTCGTTTAGTGGAATTGGGATAGGGGATAGATGGTCTTGGACGGCTAATTTTACAGTAGGAAATTAATATCTTTTTAAATCAAGCGAATATATCCAAACTAGAATTTTACATATGCCTTGATTAAAACGGAGTTAGATCTACCCTTCTACTAAAATGAAAGGGTAGATCATAGCTATTTATATATCATACATTAGTAATACGGTCTAAATACTCCCAATATTTAGGGCAATTATGGTTCTTGTATTAATTCCATCATATACAGAATGACTAAGTTAATCATCCTGATGCTATTTGGAACGAGACAAACAAGTATTTGGGATTCAGTTGTGCATTTTTTTAGGAATATTTCAATATATTAGAAGGATATACCATAAAAATCTCTGAACCAAAGAGGTACGATAAACCTATTGACCCGAAAAAAAGAATTTGAATCATTTTATGCGCCTCAGTAGTCTATATATATCCTTAAAGTGTATAAAAAGGATAAGGAGAAGAAAAATATTTGTTGGTTGAGGAAGACTTATTTCTCAAAAAGTTTGATCAGCAACTTAAAGTGTCTAAGTTTATTACATCCCAGTTAGGTTGAGTTTGTTAAGCACGGGTTAGTGCTAGAGATACCAAAGCTGTTTGAAGAAGAGCAAGATATTTGATACGCTTAAGCTTCTAAGAAAGGAACTTGCCCTAGAAAACGGTGTTCCGGCCTACATGATTTGTGGGGATCAAGTGCTAAGATCCATCGTAACCCAAAAACCAGAGGATGCTGAACAGCTTATTATGGTGAATGGAATTGGGGAAAAGTTTGTTGAGAAGTATGGAGACGAATTTCTTAATGCTTTAAATGAATCTGTTGAAATAGATAATGAACGACAAGAAGAGAATGTAGGGTAATGAAGTGCAGATGTTAAACTAATGGATACTATTAGGCTATAAAAGTAAGAGTGATGGTATATTCTCTAGGATATAGCATCACTCTTTTGCTTTTTGTTGCGTGACTAGCAAGCCATTAACTGCTAGTCGGTGCAAGTCTGACTAAGTAGATCTCGTAAAAGGACAAAGGGAAGCTGATCCAAGCGTAGGAAATCATTTTTTGCCTAGCTTCAACAGCTTGATCAGGCTAACAGCCATACAAATAAAATAAATAGCATAGAAGAGGACAAAGGTTAAATAGATGAATGAATAGATATCAAATTCAATGAAAACATCTAATTTATAAATGATAATAAGAGCTAAACTAAGACTATAAAATGAAAAAGCCATATCAAGCAGCGTCAAATACATTTTGTTCTTACTGTTTTTTAATAAAGCTAGCCCAACACGAATGATAAAGTAAGCAAGTAACCCAAAAAATAAGTAATGCGGTAACATCCCAAGTTCATTCATAATCTCCAGCCAACCTTTCAGAACTTTTGACAGAATCTACGATATTAATTCCTTAAATGTTAATATATTGATAAGGGATAATATGTATCATATATGCAACCGTGTGTCTACGCAACTAACAAGGAAAAAAGGAATTTATGATGAATGTGGGAGCAAGAAAGGGAGCAAATCATGAATATTAAAAGCTTGCAGGTAGTCTTACTATTAGTAGGGGTTATTTCATTTGTCTATGGCTGGCTACAGAGCGTGTCTTTTCCAGTACGATCTGAAGAGCTCGAAAGAATACTATTAAGTAAAACAGTCAAGCAGTACGTTTTTATGGCTGCTGCAGTCATTCTATGGATTATCACATATTGTCTGTATGTTATAGAAATGGAAGTAGCTAAAATTAAAAAAGATAATGTTTAGGAAAATTAAGGTGTGTAATCAAATTAAGATATATCAATACGTTTTATTCAAAACGGCTTTTCGGAATGATTACAGGCTAGGGTTAATAATCTTGTAAGGATGCGTTATTTAACGATAGATGTAATGATGTAGAACTCATTTCATTTATATCAAAAGTTAGGAGTGATTAAAATGCCTAGTGGTACGTATACAACGACCATACCAATGCCAGTACACAAGGTGTGGAGCTTTGTTAAAGATGTGAATAATTGGGCTCCTTTAGTTCCAGGCTATCAAGGTCATGAACAAATTGACGAAAACACATTTAATTGGACATTCAAGGTAGATGTAGGCTTCTTCAAACGAGAGGTACAGCTACAGATAAAGTTTACAGATTGGCAGGAGCTAACAAAGATCAGCTATAATCTGAATGGGATAACGGATCAGTTCTCAGGTGAAGGCTATTTTGAATTTAAGGCTAAGGGGCAAGATTCCACTCAATTAGAGGGTTATTTAGAGCTAACAGCCAAAGGAGCGATGGCTTCCATGATCAATTCCTTTCTAAAGTCTGCTGTGCCTCAAATGGTGGAGGAGCTAAGCAAGGAAATAGCGGAAAAGATTAAGGAGCAAGAGCAGAGATAAGATAGTCCTGCAACTTCAATCTAAACAAAATGTAACCTTAAATATGAGGTGTAAAAGGATGAGTCTAATCTAAGCCGAAATCATGCTAAGGAGAGTTACCTAACAAAGTTATTTATAGGTAGCTCTTTTTTATTAGCTGATATAGGACAAGCACATGTGACCCAATTGCTAGGAATTGGGTCAAGGAATATGATATACTACTGGCAAACAACATGAAGTAATGTTGACGGAGGATCATTATGATAAAACAAGATCGTAAAACAATAGGAAAAACAAATGTCATATCGGTCTATTTTGATGCTGAGTTCTTCTTCGAGAGGGGTCTGCACTCCTTCCAGCGTTATGATTTTCCTAAGGCGTTGAAATATTTTCGTAAAAGTGTGGACCTAGATCCGCACCATTCCAAATATTTAGTGCACCTTGCTGCTGTATATACAGAGCTGGGAAACTATGAGGAAAGCAATCGCTTACTGACGTTTATCGTTAATAGCATTGATTCCTGCTTCACCGATTGCTATTACTATATGGCGAATAACTATGCGCATTTGGGTAATTTTGATCAAGCTGAGCGTTACGCCTTATTATATATCCAAGAAAGTCATGACGGCATTTATGTGGAGGAAGCAGAAGAGCTTCTAGATTTTATTTGCTTTGAGCTAGACCGTGAACCTAGGGAGCTGGATCAGGAGAATCAGCTTATTGTTCAGCATGAAAAAGCTAGGATAGCTTTAGAGCAGGGGAAGTTTGTTGAAGCAACGAGACTGCTAAAAGAAATGGTAGAGGAGCACCCTCACTTTTTAGCGGCGCGCAATAATTTAGCATTATCCTACTACTACCTAGGGAAATATGATGAGGCAATGGGTGTTATTGAGGAGATCTTAGAACGAGATCAGGCGAACCTGCACGCTCTTTGTAACCTTGCCGTATTTCTATATCATAAGGAAAAGCAGGAGGAGGCTAAGCAGCTACTTGCTGGCTTGAAAAAGGTACAGCCCTTCCACCCTGAGCACCAATACAAGCTTGCCACAACATTGGGTATACTAGGGGAAGATCAGCGAGCATTTGAGCTTTTTTCATCTTTATCCAAAAGGGGCTTGATGGAAGACTCAAGTTTGTATCATTATATGGCTGTTGCTTCTTATAATATTGGGAGAGAAGCTAAGGCTTTGGAATATTGGACAAAACTAAAGCAGTTGAACCCAAGCTGTGAAATTGCCGAATACTATTTAAATATTCTAGAGGACAAGGAGCTTATCCAAACAACGGAAAGACTTCCTTATCATTATCAGCTTCCCTTTGACGTACAGCTGAAAAAAATGGATTGGTTTGTGAACGGAAGGATTCCTAAGAACCTTATGCAAGATCCATTAATCCGTTCCTCCTTGCTGTGGTCACTACGCTATGGTGATCGAGATACGAAGCTACAGGTCCTGCAATCCTTTGAATTATTAGCCGATGAAGAGGTTGAGGAAGCGCTACGTCAGTTTATCCTTGAGAAGGAAGAGGAAGATTATATTAAAAAAGTAGCGATCTTTGTCCTTCGTCAGATTGGAGCGAAAACTCCATATACAGCTAATTTATGCGGTCATTTGATTGAAATTGACCAGCAAACGATTGAAGAACGGTTCCCACATTGGATGGAAAACTGGCAGAAGGTATCTAATTGCTTAAGAAAATACATGGAAGGTCAGTATGACCTTCTAGAGCATCAGGAAGCACAAACGATTTGGAGTAGCTTTTTAGAGCAGATTTACCCCGATCTTCCTCAAATTCGAAAAGCAGAGGGCTGGGCGGCTGCTATTGAATATTATATGCTGGTTCGTAAAAAGAAGAAGGTTAGCAAAATAGAAATTGCTGAGCGCTATGACATTTCCGTTCAAACGCTGAGCAAAAACCTAGACCTATTAAAGCAAGCATTTTCCTAGACAGTAGGAAAGCGACTTTGTATGATAAGAGTAACTAAGGATTGGACTGACAAAACGCAAGAGGTGAATAAGATGAGTGAAGAGAAAGTATATGATGTAGTCATTATTGGAGCTGGACCTGCTGGTATGACGGCAGCAGTGTATACGTCACGTGCTAACATGAGTACGCTGATGCTAGAAAAAGGGATCCCAGGCGGACAAATGGCGAATACAGAGGATGTTGAGAATTTTCCTGGCTTTGATCACATTTTAGGGCCGGATTTATCCAATAAGATGTTTGAGCACTCTAAGAAATTTGGAGCGGAGTACGCCTACGCTGACGTGAAACAAATTGTAGATGAGAAGCCCTACAAGAGAATTTTAGCAGGGAAAAAAGAGTTCTTAACGAAGTCCGTTATTGTGGCAACAGGATCAACGTATCGTAAGATGGGGATTCCAGGTGAGGAAAAGCTATCTGGACGTGGAGTGTCCTGGTGTGCGGTGTGTGACGGTGCCTTCTTTAAGGAGAAGGAGCTTGTTGTGATAGGGGGAGGAGACTCCGCTGTAGAGGAAGCGAACTATCTGACTCGATTTGCTAGCAAGGTGACGGTGATTCATCGTAGAGATGAGCTGCGCGCTCAGAAGATTCTCCAGAAGCGTGCCTTTGAAAACGATAAGATTGAGTTTATTTGGAACCATACAGTCGAAGAAATCCTAGGTGAAAATAAAGTGTCTGGTGTGCGCATAAAGCATACGGAAACCGGTGAAGAAAAGAACTTTGCTTGTGAGGGAGTCTTTGTCTATATCGGCATGGATCCAATCTCTCAAAGTGTAGATGGTCTAGGGATTACGAATGAGGCTGGCTACATTGTGACAGACAATGCAGACATGTCTACAGCAGTTCCAGGGATATTTGCAGCTGGTGATGTTCGTGATAAGACGTTACGTCAAATTGTTACAGCAACGGGTGACGGTTCTCAAGCAGCTATTTCTGCTCAGCACTATGTAGAGAATCTTGATGAAAAAATCAAAGAAGGAGTAGCTCTATAAAACCAATTAGAGCTAGGTCCACATTTTTTCATCAATTTGTAATCTGATCTTAATCATCTTGTAATACAAATGAAATATTTATGGGGTACACTATAACTAAGTAATTGACCCCCTTTTTAAAATATTACTTTAGCGCAGGTGAAATATCCTGCGCCCTTTTTTTTTCGACTACTTCTTCGTGAGACTTCTATTGAAGCTTTTTCTATCCTCAAGCCATCTTCATTTTCCATGAGCACATGTAGAAAAATCCTCCTTTTTTAAGTAGTCACCTTTCTTTACCTAAAGTACGTATGGTGGTATGCTTACATTGAGGTGACAAGTGTGCAAAGAATAACGAATTGTATCTTACACGATCCAGCACGAGATCAAATTCTGCTTTTACAGAAGCCTAGTAGAGGCTGGTGGGTTGCGCCAGGCGGGAAAATGGAACCTTATGAAACGATAACCGAATCCGTTGTTCGTGAATATAGAGAAGAAACAGGGCTAATCGTTCAAAATCCTGAGCTTCGAGGTATATTTACCATCGTTGTAGAGGAAGAGCAACAGATTAAGGATGAATGGATGATGTTCACGTTCTACGCCCAACAGTACTCAGGTGAGCTACTTACTCACTCTCCAGAAGGACTTTTGAAGTGGCAGAATCCTGAAGATATAGCTAAGCTTCCAAAGGCGGAAGGGGACCAATTGTATTTTGATCACATATTACGATCTCCAGACATTTTCATAAAACGATTTAGATATACACCAGAATACAATTTAATCTCTGTGGAATAGGAGGCGTGTAGGTGATGGAAAAATCGATTCAGCTCATTATTATTACAGGTATGTCCGGTGCGGGGAAGACGGTGGCTGTACAGAGTATGGAGGATTTAGGTTATTTTTGTGTAGATAATCTTCCACCTGTGTTTATTCCTAAGTTTCTAGAGCTGATTGAACAGTCATCTGGATCTATTCAGAAGGTGGCCTTGGTTTTGGATTTAAGAGGGAGAGAATTCTTCGATTCTTTGCTTCATGCGATGGATCAATTGGATCAAAAGGAGCATTTTCAGTACCAAATCTTATTTTTAGATGCCAACGACGATGTGCTTGTTCAGCGCTATAAAGAGACACGCAGACGACATCCGTTATCCTCAGATGGGTTGCCATTAGATGGGATTATTCAGGAGCGTAAGATTCTCGGAGATTTAAAGGGCCGGGCCCAACAGGTCATTAATACGACTGGACTTAAGCCGGCTCAGCTACGAGAAGAAATTATCCAGCGTTTCTCTGATGAGCATTGTAATCAAATGACAGTGAATGTAATGTCCTTTGGCTTCAAATATGGTATTCCTCTTGACGCTGACTTGGTTTTTGATGTACGCTTTTTACCCAATCCACACTATATTCCAGAATTAAAACCTAAAACAGGCTTAAACGAAGAGGTTTCCTCATACGTATTAAAATGGAATGAAACGAATACCTTTATTGAAAAGCTTGAAGATTTACTTCAATTTCTTTTGCCGAGCTATCAGCGTGAAGGGAAGGGCCAGGTGGTCATTGCAATCGGTTGTACAGGTGGGAAGCATCGTTCGGTTACACTAGCTGAATTTTTCTATAAAAAGTTCTCTACCGAGTTTACCACCCGTGTGAGTCACAGAGATATAAACAAAGATAGATGAGGTGACATATGACTCAGGGGAGATTGGCTAAGAATAAGGTTGTGGTTATCGGAGGGGGAACAGGGCTAGGCACCATCTTAAGAGGGTTAAAAACAACTAGCCTTGATTTAACAGCGATTGTGACCGTAGCTGATGATGGAGGAAGCTCAGGCATTCTTAGAGAAGAGCTCAAGATGCTACCACCAGGGGATATTCGCAATGTGCTGGTCGCTTTGGCAGAACGAGAGCCACTGCTACAAAGCTTATTTCAGCATCGCTTTCAGAACGGTAACGGCTTAGCAGGGCATAGTGTTGGAAATTTACTTATCGCCGGTATGCAGGAAATAACGGGAGACTTTGTCACCGCTATTCAAGCTTTGAGCCGAGTGCTTGCTGTTCGAGGAAGGGTTTATCCCGCTTCAACCCAAAGTATTCGACTGAAAGCCAAAATGGAGGATGGAAGCATCGTTTACGGTGAGTCCAATATTCCCAAAGCGAATAAGAAAATTGACCGTGTCTACTTGGAACCGGATGATGTAGAAGCTCTTCCTGAAGCGATTCTAGCAATTGAGAAAGCAGATCTTATTTTGTTTGGTCCGGGAAGCTTATACACAAGTATCATCCCCAATTTACTGGTTCAGGGAATTAAGGAAGCCTTGCAGAAAAGTAAAGGGACAAAGATGTTCATTTCAAACGTGATGACACAGCCAGGAGAAACCGATGATTACTCGGTTGAGGATCATATCCAAGCGATTCATAAGCATGTGTACGCCCCGCTATTTGACAAGGTTGTCGTCAACAATGGACCTATCCCTAGAGAAATTCTGCAAAAATACCACGATCAAGGAGCTATTCCTGTGGCTTATGATAAAAAGAGGCTAGAAGCACAGGGGATCAAGGTCATTGAGGATCGATTGTTTATTTTGGATGAGTTTTTACGTCATGATGCTTTTCGTTTAACCAAGATTGTATTGGATAGTCTTAAAGCTTTATGATTCAGTAGGCTTTTAGGGTATACTTAAACTAGAGGTTAAGATAATCGGAGAAATCTTAAGTTTTAAAGACTTACTTGCTTGAAGACAGGGGTAAGTTTATTGGGAATGAAGAGGGTGAGGGAGTATGTCCTTTGCGGCGCAAACAAAGAAGGAGCTAACAGCACTTGAATCAAAGGATTGCTGTAAAAAAGCCGAGCTAAGTGCATTATTACGAATGAACGGTCTTTTATCCTTCTCACAAAAGAAAATGGTTCTAGATATTACAACAGAAAATGCAGCAATTGCCCGTATTATCTATAAAAGCATTAAGCACCTGTATAATGTAACAGGGGAGCTTTTAGTACGAAAGAAAATGAGACTAAAGAAAAATAATGTGTATGTGGTTCGTCTTTCTCATCAGGTAAAAGAGATTCTAGAGGATCTGTACATTGTTTCTTCAACGTTTGAGATCAGAAGCGATATTTCTGCTGAGCTTATTACAAAATCCTGCTGTAAACGTGCCTATCTACGCGGAGCTTTCTTAGCAGGGGGGTCAGTTAACCATCCAGAGTCCTCTTCCTATCACCTAGAGGTCTTCACGAACTATGAGGAGCATGCTAAAGCACTAGTGGAGCTTATGAATATTTATGAGCTTAACGCTAGAGTGATTGAACGAAAAAAAGGGTATGTGATCTACATTAAGGAAAGTGAAAAAATCACGGAGTTTCTTAATATTATCGGAGCCTACCAGGCTTTATTCCAGTTTGAAGATGTACGTATCGTTAAGGATATGCGTAATTCTGTGAATAGACTTGTGAATTGCGAAACGGCAAATTTAAATAAAACGGTGGCTGCCTCCATGAAGCAGCTTGAAAACATTAAGTTGATCGAAGATAAGCTAGGCTTAGATCAGCTTCCCGAAAAATTACGTGAAATAGCGCTCATTCGCAAACAAAATCCTGATGTGAACTTAACCGAGCTTGGGGAATTATTACCGAGTGGGAAGGTATCAAAATCAGGAATCAATCATAGATTAAGAAAATTGAATGAAATGGCAGACAAATTAAGATAAAATAATGACAAAAAATAAAATTTCAACGAATATTCATTAAATACTCATTAATACTCATGAATATTCAGTAAAAAAAATATATACTTAAATCAGACAGAAATACTAGTAATTGAACGATTCAATGCTATAATTTATTAAAATAACAAAAGTAGGTATAAGAGAAGGAGGAATTTGTGGTGGTCCAAGAAAAAGTTGTCGTACAATTAAAAACGGGATTACAAGCAAGGCCAGCTGCATTGTTTGTCCAGGAAGCGAATAGATATTCAACAGATGTGTTTGTTCAAAAGGATGATAAGAAGGTGAATGCGAAAAGCATCATGGGGATTATGAGCTTAGCGATAGGCTCTGGAAAGGAAATTATCATCTCTGCCGATGGAGCTGATGCTGAGCAAGCGGTTCAAAGCTTAGTGTTATTTGTCTCTAAGGAAGAATAGTTTTTTGCTTTAAATTTCCTTGAAAACGCAATCAGTACCGGTATAAAAGAGTGATGAGCAATTAGGTCACTCTTTTTTTTATTGCGTGTCTAGCAAGCTGCCTAGAGAAATTAGGCGAAAAGTCATGGAAGGTGATCTCGGTTCCATGAAATAGAAGTAGGTAGCAAACTCTTTGTCCTCGCTCATATTCCGAGGAAGAAAGCGATGAAGAATATGAGAAGGGAGGTTAAAGAGCTTACGGAGGAGCCAAGAAACAAGATCTATTGGGATATGAAGGACATGGTTGGAGGATTAAAGCGTAAGATTACAGGCTTTAGTAACTTTATCTTCTCTCACCGATTGCTAAAAGATGGCTAAAATTTTTTGAAATTCATCTCATGCTGAAGAAGCCATTCTTTCCTCCATAGACCACCAGCATATCCAGTTAGCTTGCCATTTGAACCAATAATTCTATGGCAAGGAATAACAATACTTAATTTGTTTTTACCGTTAGCATTCCCTACAGCCCTAATCGCTTTTTCATTTCCGATGTTTGCTGCCAATCCCATATAAGTTCCGGTTTTTGCATAAGGGACTTTTCTTAGAGCTTGCCATACTGTTCTTTGAAAGTCAGTTCCTTTAAACTCATACGGGAATGTAAATTCACGACGAGTTCCTTTAAAATATTCGTCAAGCTGGTTGTAGCATTCTGTCAGAACCTTTGGGGTTTCAGCATTTGTTAGATTCACCTTTTTGTCATCATCTGTGAACATAATAGAGGTAATAGCATCCTGAGTACCGATGATTTCTAGTACACCAATGGGTGATTCGTAATCCAATTTATAAGTTGTTGTCATATAAAGACCTCCATAGATAAAAGGTGGCGTATGCCTGCCAGCCTTCCCAATGTATCGCATATTCTTCTATTTCTTCAATCGTTGGTTTTCTATCTAGCTTTAGTAGGTTTTTTAAGGCATTATGAAGTCCGACATCGGCTATTGGAAAGGCATTAGTATAGTGTAGGCATTTCATAATGGCATAGTCTGCTGTCCATGCTCCGACTCCTCGAATCTTCATCAATGACTTGTGTATGTCTTGATAGTCTTTTTGCTGAAGGAGTAATTCTTTAGATAGTTCACCATTTGCCATAGCATTAGCCATATTAATGATATATTCAGCTTTCCTTGTAGTGAATTGTAGCTCTCTTAGATCATCTACTTGTAATGAAGCTACTTTCTTAGGTGTAGGGAATAGCCAATACGTCTCACCTTCAAACAATTGACTTTCTCCAAACTGTTCGGAGAAGCGTTTCTTTAACGTGTAGGCAAAAGTTAAGTTAATTTGCTGCCCGATGATCGCCCATACGAGAGCTTCAAATAAGTCTGGAATCCCTATAATCCGTAAGCCATAGTATTTGTGGGAAAGAGGCTTTAAAATGCTATCTTGATTAGCCATCAGATAGAATTCTTTAAGGTCTTGATCTAAATCAAACCATTCCCATACATACTCAGCTATTTCTTTGCGGCATTGATTAGAAGGTATGTGTATAGGAAATTCAATTGTTATGGAAGGATTATTGTGATTGTTATTATAATCTATTTTACATAGGATCAATGTTTCTCTGACCTTCAGTAGCTTATATATTGTATCCTCTTTTATTTGATATATAATTTCAAGAGGGGACCTGTTTAAGAAAGTAAGACACTCTTCAAAATTAAATTCCTTAGGCGGATAAAGCTCCACGTAGGACTCATGATCAATCCAGTTCATTTACGAGTTCCTTTCGGTATTCACTTGGTGAACAGTTTTTCAAGCTGCGGAACACTTTATAGAAATTAGAGGGACTTTGGAAGCCTACCTCATAGCAGATCTCAAGGTTCGTTAGGTTTGTGTTTTTTAGAAGGTGGGTTGCTTTATCAATGCGTATTTTCTCTAAATAGGTTCGTGGTGTTTCAGCGGTCTCTTGTTTGAATAAGCGCTCCAAATAAAAGGGACTTAAACCAGCTTGATCGGCAGGATGGGCGACAGTATATTTTCGTTGTTTTTACTGCTGTGAAAAATAGCCCGTCATATTTGCGATCACAGGTCATGATTCTCTCCCACATCTCTTCAAATGACAGGTTGATATTCGTTGTCACCATGTCCTCACGATCCTTTCTACACTAGCCCTTAATTTGCATACAAATGGGACGTATCCATTTCTTCTATTAATTGAGCAGCACTTTTTTCTAAATAAACAATGACTTTATCAAATAGAGCGTTGCCAAAGCTAAAACGTTGCACGTCTAGTTCCTTAAGCTTATTACAATTCGTTAGTCCAGGTAAAGATAATACATCTTGTTCATTGTGCTTTCTCCTCATGTATCCTTATTGAAGCCATTGTAACAAGGAATTGACCTCCATTTCGTCCTCAATTTTGCCCTTATGGTCTGCATGGTACTACCTAAAATTATTCATTTTTTTAAAAATAGATAGTCATAATTTCTACATTCAAGTCGTTTATAGGATGGATGAAAAAAAGAGAGGAGTTTAGAAAATTTGAAGAAGGTACTGTCTTTTTTAATTTTACTTAGTATGGTCATGACCTTGTTTTCAAGTCAGTTAGTTGTAGCTCATTTAAATGTATTTACATCACCGCCACCTGACGGTGAGCCACCCCATGCATATATTTCATTTGGTCCAGGCTATGAATACTTATTCTCTGGGGGCTCGAGTATAACAAATCTTAATGAGTGGAAAGGTTAGGATTTCTGGATTTAGTACTGCTACTCAACGTGTAGATGCTATTGGGATACAATTAACTTTACAACAATGGACAGGCTCTACCTGGATCGATGTTTATCGCAGTCGAAACACTTCTAGTAGTTCCTCAAGCAATACATATGAGGACTATGAAGTAGAGGTGTCAAAAGGTTATTATTATAGATCAATATCGTACCATTGGATTGAACAAGGAAGAATTAGAGAGGAAGGTACTTTAACTACGGGGTCTATTTTTATTCCAAATAATTAATAAAAAGTAGCAGGACTATCCTGCTACTTTTCTAATATAATGATTCAGCAATTGATAGTATTTCTGACTCTGAAAGAAGACCAAAAAGAGAAAATTTTATTTGATCATCCGTTAGCCAGTCAATTTGGACAAAGTTATTATCGTAAACTATCATAACTGCTTTATTTTCATTTATTTGTAAATCGTGAATTGTTGCATTTTCATAAAAACGAGCAGTCTCTGGTGTTGAGTTTTCACTAAGCATCCGTTGGCTCAATTGAATAATTCTTCCATCATCATTTACATATTCTATGAAGGCAGTTCTATACTCTCCATCTGTATCTTGATAAATCCGGACAAGATCAAGGCTGTATTCATCTGGTATATAAGTAGGTACAACCAAATTGAAAGATAACATTTGCTGTGCTTTTTCTAAGCTAGTATCTTCCGACCTCAATCCATCTGTTGGAGTAGACTCTATATTTGGTGGTGGAGGTAGTGTTTTTGCTCCGATATTTTCAATATTCTGCTGTTCTTCATCAAAGAAGATATCTATAATATTTTCTTGTACTTTTTTTACAAGACCTTGGAATTGAGAGTAGGCTGTGGGCAAGTCAGCGGTCAGAGCAAAGCTTATTAGCAGTGACATACATGCAATAGCCGTAATAATTTTAATTCGTTTTATCCTGCGGTTACGTTTTTTTATTTTATCCAACCTTTCTTTTACATTTGGCCAGGGTTTTTGATTATCGGGAATATCTACATCTTTATGGACACTGTTTAACCACGATTTCAATTCTTCATCGTTATGTTTGAACTCATCACTCATCAGCATCAACCCATCTTTTTGAAAAGTAGTGGTACAACTTTTTTCTTGCTCTGACCAACATCTGGGCTAACGCTTGCTCGGACGTACCCAATTTCTGCGCAATTTCATTGTATGACTTCTCTTCAATGTAATACATGAAAAGAACTTGACGATATACAGGCTTTAACGCTTGAAGAGCTTCGTGCAGGATTTCATTACGAATATGATCTTCAACTTGATCAGCTACAGTAGGGAGTAAAAAAGGAGCCTTCTTATCATTAATGACTTGAGGCTCCGGTACATGATGATATTTTTTGTTTTTCTTAAATAAATCATAGGCATAGTTTCTAGCAATTCTAATGATCCACGCTTTGTGAATGGATTTCGCCTTCGGTGCCTTATCTACTACTTTAAAGAATGTTTCTTGTACAATATCTTCAGCTAACTCATGATTTCGGTATAGAAAGTAAATATCCCGATATACTAGCTTCCGATATTCATTATAAGTTATTTTCTGGGCATTGTGGTCTAATTCATAGAAATTAGTGCGTAAAAAATACAACCATTGATCCTGCTCCACTTTTACCGTCCCCTACCATTTTTATTCTCTCTAAATATTAAATGGAGTTATAAGCAAGAAGTTTTTAGAATCTATTTATATCTTAACATAAATTACCATACGCAAAATATGAATTATTAATTCTTTAAAAATATTTTTTTACAAAAAAGTCATGTTTTGCTAGGATAAGTCGTTTATGTAGTAGAATAGCTTTTTTGACTACAGACATCTTTCAAGCTACCTTACTTATTCTCAAGCAGGGTAACAAACAAGAAGCTGTAAACCTACTAGATTCTTGTCATGGAAAAAGGGGGAGCTCACATCGAGGAAGGGGGAGGTGAAATTCTTTTTTATGGTCGGTTGAAGGGGTTAAATCTAGTAATTTTTAAAATCTATTAAATTTAAGGAGGGTGTTCGACTTGGTAAATACAATTTTAAATCGCAAAAAATGGACTAGAATGTTTGTATTTTCTCTTACGTTTATTCTGGCTCTAACAGGTGCAGTTAGTGCATATGCTGCTGATAGCGGAGAAAAGGTAGGGAGTATTGATATTACCAATGCCATAAAACAAAATCTTAGTCAAGTGCAAGGCGATGTCGGAGCCTTCGCTACTCTAACTATTGACTGGAGCATTCCAGGTAATTCTACTGCGACTGGAACAACAGGGTTGCCAATGGAATCAGGGGAGTCAATTACCATCAATGTGTCCTATTCACCTAGTGCTTCTAGTGTGCAAGCAGGGATAATTCAGCCGGATGGATCATTTAGATATGTTAATGGAAGCAGAGGAAGCGTTAATCATGAATTTTCTATCTCCCAAAGAGGAACTTACTATGTAGCAATTGTAAATAGCTCCTCTAACACACTTACTGTAACAGGGTTTGTTAACTACTAATTAATTCGTTATATGAAAATAGTCCCCTAGCTAGGGGACTATTTTACATAGAATCAGAGCTTTTGATTCAGTCATCTTATTCATCCTCTAAGTGAATTTCTCCAATTTCAATTTTTGAGAGTATGTTCTGCCACTCTTCCGGAGTGAATTTGTGTTCGTCCGAAAGTTTTACTGATACAGGTGATAAAGGTAACTTCAGCACATTATCAAGATCAATTTTTTTAACAAACTCTTCGTGTTCAATATGTGGAACGGCTGTTTCTTCAATTTCCATTGTGAAATCATTAGCAAAATTGCTTTCAAGGGAATTTGTTGCTCTAATCGTTTCGATTTTGGGTGTGTTATTTGAGGCCCATACTGCTGTTGTTGTACCCACGGCTCCCACAGTTATCAATGCTACTGTTGTCAATACGATAGTACTCTTTTTCAGTTTTTTAGTATTTAGCATAATCTCTAATCTCCTTTTTAATTGTTTTCCGTCACCGGATAAAGAGGCACAAAATTGTACGGGTAAATTCCTTGATCCTGCCACGACATTCAAAATAGTCTCACCATAGCGTTTTCGCTCGGCATAGGACATTTCTCGAACGACTTCTTCGTCACATGACAACTCACTCCATGTATGAATGTCCTTGCGAAGAAGGTGTACCAAGGGGTTAAACCAATGCAAGGCACTGGCTCCCAGAGTGAACGCCTTAAACCATAAATCTTTCCGTTTCAAATGGATTAACTCATGACGAATAACCATGCTCATGTCTACATTTGCGGTCTTCTCCACAGGGAGGTATATGGTTGGGCTCCAAAGACCGACAAGTACAGGACTCCTTATTCCGGAGCTGTAAGCGAGTTGGATATTGCTTTTAATACCAAGAGATTCCTTAATGAAAGGAAGTAGGAGAACTGCTTCACTGTTATGGGGAATAGGGCTACGCGTAGACTCTAGCATTTTTAATAATCTACGGTATACATATGTTTGCCAAGTCAGATAAGCGATAATTCCGATTACCCATACACATAAGAATACGAAAACTAAATTGGCTGAAATGGTTAATTCTGTGACGGTCTGCTCCGAATTAGCCTTTCCTGATAATTGTTCGACTGAAGAATGTAGTACAGGGAAAAGATGCTCGTTTACTTGAGTTGTTAATGAACTGGTTGTAAAAAACGACGGAATCCATTGAACTCCAATGGCTAAGGGTAGTAAGTAAAAAACTACTGCCAATTTACTAAGTCTGTATCTCCATCTAGTAGGTAACACTTTAGTGGGTACGAGTCTTAATAGTAAGAGGCAAGCCATAACGGCACTCCCTGCAACGGTCAGCGTTAATAGTAATTCAAGGATAGTATTCATAAGTAGCACCTACTTTTCCGAAAACCATTTTTTCAGCTCGGCTACGTCTTTATCTGAAAGCTTATCACCGTCATACAGAGCAGAAATAAGATTTTTAACCGATCCTTGATACAAACCGTCCAATACATTTTGCGTTTCCATGAGCTTGTAATCTTCAGGTGAAATAAGGGGAATGTATTTATTTGTCCTTCCATGTCTCGTAGCTTCAAGCGCTCCTTTGTCTACCAAACGAGATAAGAAGGTGGAAATGGTCTGAGCTTTCCATTCTCTTCCTCTTTGCTCAAACAGAAGCAGTAGTTCGGTAGAAGTAACTGGTGGGGCACATTCCCATATTACCTTCATAAGTTCTAACTCAGTATCTGAAAGCTTTTGAATTTTGTTCACGGTGAACACCTCTTTACATCGTTATGCGTCCATAACGAACTAATTACTACATAATGTAGTAATAACAATTTACTACACTTCGTAGTAGTATGTCAAGTAAGTAGTTGAATTATACTACAGTACGTAGTAAAATGAATTCACTACACATTGTAGTAAAGGGGAAGTATCTTATGGATTTAAAGGAAAAAGTGCTGATTTTAAGAAAACACGAAGCATATTGCTATCAAGTATGCTATTATCTGACTAAAGATGAAGAGAACTCCGTCCAAGCAACCCGTGAGAGCTTAATAGAGGTTTTTCGCAATCCTGCTTTTTTCAGTAATACTATCGAGCGACAGAGGAAGATTGTCAGGACGGTTGCTGTTCGTTCATCGTTAAGAATTAATACTATGAAATCATTAAATGCTATTTAGTAATCATAAAAATACTTATCCTTCACGTCGTATTAATCTCAAAAAAGAAAGCACAGCCGACTAAATGGCTGTGCTTTCTTTTATGTGCGCCCAGCATGTGCGCTATCTATAGGGTTCAAGTCCCGAATAGCGAAGGCAGTAGTAGCTATTAGCTTAAGACAAGGGTGTCCACCG